>NZ_JBYIRN010000013.1:0-165714 GCF_057708145.1 Micromonospora sp. bgisy143 | reverse complement strand
GCTGCCCTACCGCCCGGGCCTGCTCACCCTGCAACGCTGACACCACCCACACACAGCGGGCCCGGCAACCTGCCGGGCCCGCTGTGTCGTCGGCCGTCCTACCGACGCGGCGGGGCGGACGTGGTCCGACTACACCTGTGCCCGCTCTACCGCCTCATCGCGGGAGGGCTCGACAATCAGGCGCACGGCGAGGACGAACCGAAGGAATCCTCGATACGACAGATCGACGCTCGACGCGGCGTTGACTTCCACCGTACGGTTCGACGTGCCTACCGATGATCTCGATTTCCGGCTCACCGGACAGCGCTACTCACCGTCGACAAGCGATACTCTCCGGGCCCACGCCGACGGTCATTCGACCTCGCGAGCAAGGAGAACCTCACCTCACCATGCCTAAAAAATTGCTCTGTGCGCTGATGTCCGCCGGTCTCGCGGTGGGTGCGGCGCTCGGCGTGACCCAGCCGGCGCAGGCAGCCGACCCGTCCGTCGACGGTGGTGGCCGGGCGAACGCCGGCATCGCCCCGGGCGCGCGCAGCAGCGCGATGGCCACGAGCGCCGCCATCCCGGCGGGTTACACGGTTCGGGGCATCGACGTCTCCAGCCACGACCACAACCTCGGCCCGATCAACTGGCCCGCGGTCGCGGCCGGCGGCGTCAAGTTCGCCTACGTCAAGGCGACGGAAGGTAGGACGTACCTCAATCCGTATTTCGCCGAGGACTACGCGGCGGCCAAGGACGCCGGACTTCTCGTCGGCGCCTACCATTTCGCCCGGCCCGACAAACGCGACCCGATCAACGAGGCCAACTTCTTCGTGGACAGCGCCAAGTTCACCAAGGACGGCCAGACCCTGGTGCCGATGGTCGACATCGAATGGCCGTACTGGTCCGGTGCGCCCACCTGTTACGGGCTGACCCCGACCGAGATGTCGAGTTGGATCAAATCCTTCACCGACCAGGTGAAGGCCCGGATCGGCCGGCCCGTGATGATCTACACGAACACCAACTACTGGAACCCCTGCACCGACAAGAACGCCTCGTTCGGCGCCAACCCGTTGGACATCGCCGGCTACACCACCGCTCGCCCGCCGCTGCCGGCGGGTTGGACCACGGAGACCATCTGGCAGTACGCCGCCGGCAACCCGAGCCAGCCCGGGAACTACAGCCAGAACGTCTTCAACGGCACCTACGCGGCGCTGACCAAGCTCACCGGCGCACCGGTGGCCGCACCGCCCGTCGCCCTGCGCGCGCGGGCGAACAAGCGCTACGTGGTGGCCGAGAGTGCCGGCGCCAAGCCGCTGATCGCCAACCGCACCGCTGTCGCCCGGTGGGAGCAGTACGACGTGATCAACGCCGGCGGTGGCTACGTCGCGCTCCGCTCCCGCTCCAACGGCCGGTACGTGACGGCGGAGAGCAAGGGCACCAAGCCGCTGATCGCCAACCGGACCAAGGTCAGCACCTGGGAGAAGTTCACCATCGTCAACAACTCCGACGGCACGATCAGCCTGCGCGCCGCGGCCAACGGCAGGTACGTGGTGGCCGAGAGCAAGGGCACCAAGCCGCTGATCGCCAACCGGACGTCGATCAGCACCTGGGAGAAGTTCGACCGAATCTCCCTCTGAGCGCGCCGCCGCCTGCCCGGTGCCCTCGTCGACGGGGGACCGGGCAGGCGGTTCAGCGCTGGCGCTGCCCGCCGTCCAGGTAACGCAGCACCGCGGTGACCCGACGGTCGGCGCGGTCGTCCGGCGGTAGCTGGAGTTTGGCGAAGATGCTGCGGATGTGCTTGTGCACCGCGCCGTCGGTGACGAACAGCCGCTCGGCGATCGCCGTGTTGCCGAGCCCTTCGGCCATCAGCCCCAGCACCTCGCGCTCGCGCGGCGACAACTCGTCCAGCGCCGTGTCCGTGCGGCGGTTGCGGGCGAGCAACTGGGCAACCACCTCGGGGTCGATCACGCTGCCGCCGTCCGCGACGCGGCGCAGCGCGGTGAGGAACTCCTCGACCCGGCCCACCCGTTCCTTCAACAGATAACCGAGCCCGGCCGCGCCCACCGAGAACAGCTCGGTGGCGAACGCCTGCTCCACGTACGCGGACAGGACCAGCACCGCGAGGCCGGGGCGACGCCGCCGGGCCTCCACCGCGGCCACGATGCCCTCGTCGGTGTGGGTCGGCGGCATCCGGACGTCGACGATCGCCACGTCCGGCGCGTGCTCGTCGACGGCGACCAGGAACTCGCCCGGCGTGCCCGCCGTGGCGACCACGTCCAACTCCTCCGCCCGCAGCAGCAGCGCCAACCCCTCGCGCAGCAGCGGGTCGTCCTCCGCGATCACGATCCGCATGGCAGCTCCACGTGCATCCTCGTCGGTCCTCCCGATGGGCTGGTCAGTGTCATCCGCCCGTCGTACGCCTCGACCCGCCGGCGGATGCCGGTGAGCCCGGAGCCGTGTGCCTCGTCCGCGTCGCCGCGCCCGTCGTCCTCGACGGTCACCAGGAGCAGGCCCTGCTCCCGACGGACGGCGACGTCCACCCGGCTCGCGCCGCTGTGCCGGACGACGTTGGTCAGCGCCTCGGCCACCACGAAGTACGCGGTGGCCTCGACCGACGCCGCGCACCGGACGGCCACGTCGACAGTGAGCCGGCAGGGCACCGGGCAACTGCCGGCCAGGCCCGCCAGCGCGCCGGCCAGCCCCCGGTCGTCCAGCACGGGCGGCAGGATGCCCCGCACCACCGTACGGAGTTCGCCGAGGGCCTGTTCCGCCGCGTCCTGCGCCTGCCCGAGGATCTCGTCGGCGCGGTCGGGGTCACGCCGCACGGCCCGGCGCGCCGCCCCCAGCAGCACGTTGACGGCGACCAGCCGATTCTGCGTGCCGTCGTGCAGCGACCGCTCGATGCGGCGCAGTTCGAGCGCGTGGGCGTCGAGCGCGGCGGCCCGGGTGGCGGTCAGCGTGGCCACCCGCAGCGACAGGTCGATCCCCGGTGGCGGAGGCAGCAGCAACCGACCCGGCCAGGCCTGGACCCGGGCCAGCGCCGGACCGAACCCGATCGCGGCGACCAGCGAGACCACCCCGAGCAGGCCCACGAGGAGCGCCTCGGACAACCCGTCGATACGCCACCAGACGAACCCCGGAGCGCCGTCCTCGGGTGCGACCAGCCGGTACCACAGCGGAAAGGTCATTTCCTGGAGGGCGTTGAGCGGCAGGGCCAGACCGACCAGCCCCGCCAGCAGTCCGATGACCGAGTGCAGCGTGACCCAGCCGACTTCCCGCCGGACGAACGGATCGCGCGCCGCCTCCCGCAGTCCCTCCTGCACCGGACCCGGCGGGGGGATCGGCGTGCCCCAGCGGGACAGCCGGGCCCGCTCCCGATCGGCCACCGAGCGCAGCATCCGCAGGACGCCCGGCACCAGCCGCTGCCCCAGCCCGGTCAGGCAGATCAGGGCCACGACCATCGCCCAGAGCAACGCGCCCAACGCGAGCAGCGCGGTGCCGAGCCCACCGACGAGGTGTTCGAGGGCGTCGACCGAGGCGCGGAACCGGCCGCGCAGGTATGCCATCGCGCCAACATAGGTCACGCTGGGCACACGCGGCAGCGTCCGCGGCGGAAAGTACAGCCTGCTGTACCTGTGGTTGTCGAGCTGGGGGGATCGTTGCCGCCACGCCGCCGACCTAGCGTCGATGGCGTCGCCGAACATCATCGAAGGAGAGCGCGATGACCAACCCGTACCCCCTCAGCGAGGCCCCGGCCCCCGCGCCGGAACGACCCGGCGGGCTGCTCCGTCCGCTGCTGTGGCTGCTGCTGCTCGTCAGCGCGGCGACCAACGCCGCACTGACGACGGTCGTCGGCAACCCGTGGATCGGCTCGGCGTTCGGCCTGGTGGCGGCGCTCTGCGCCGGAGCGCTGATCGTCCACCGCCGCCGCCACCGATGACCTCCGTCGCGGGCTACCGCCTCGCCGCCCAGAAGACGTAGACCGCGCCGTACGGCACCGACGCCGTGGCGCCGTCCGTGCAGGCGCCCGCCGGGGCGGCACCGCCCGAGGTCAGCAGCCGACTGATGTACGCCACGTTGCCGAGAATGCCGGTGCCGCTGTGACTGTCCACGGTGAGCAGCAGCTCCGGGATCGTTCCTGGTCGCGGGCTCTCCGCCGTCTTCTTGGCGGTGATCAGGGAGTTGTCGCGCAGCGACTGCCAGCTCGGTCCCTTGAAGTGGTGGATCCTGCCGCCGGTTCCGACGAGCTGGGCCTCCGGCACGGAGGCTCCGCTGAACACGCCACCTGAGCAGGTGTAGGTCTGCGTGCCCTGGGTGACGACGTACGCGCCCACCGGCCGGGCACCCGCCGGCGGCCTGATCGCCGGGGCGATACGCGGGATGTCGACCCGGCGGGCGTCGGCGCCCACGGCGGCCGGGGCGGGAGCCTCGGCGGCGGACGCCTGCTGGGTCACCGCGCCGGCCGCCGCGAGGACACCGGCCACACCGATGACCAGGAGCCCTCGGAAACGGGATCGAGCCGTCTTGTGCATGGGATTCCTCCGATTCGGGTGGGCGAATCCGCCCCACGAATCCTTACGATCGAATTCCGTACGGCGATCAAAATCCCGCCATATCTGATCCACCGTTCACCCCGAAGGCGTACCCGAATCCGGGGTTCAGCCGACCGCCACTCGGCGGACGGACCCGGCGCGGGCCGCCCAACGCCCGTCCTCGTGGCGTACCTCGATGGGGTGCGCGAAGGCCGCCGAGACCTGCGCGGTGGTGACCGTCTCGTCGGCCGGGCCGGCGGCGACCACGCTGCCGCCGCTGATCAGCATCGCGTGGCTGGTCGTGGCCGGAAGTTCCTCGAGGTGATGGGTGACCATGATCGAGGCGAGGCGGGGATGAGTCTCGCGGAGCAGGTCGATGGTCTCGAGCAACTGTTCGCGGGCCGCGACGTCGAGACCGGTCGAGGGCTCGTCCAGCAACAGCAGTCGCGGCTGACTGATGAGTGCCCGGACGATCAGGGTCCGACCCCGCTCGCCCTGCGACAGGGTGGGCCAGCGCTCGTCGGCCCGGTCGGCCAGCCCGAACATGCCCAACAGGGAATCGGCCCGGTCACTGTCGTCCCGGGTCGGCTGCCAGCGCGGCGGCAGGTCGATCGACCCGGCGAGCCCGGTCAGCACGACCTCACGGATCGTCAGGGGCGACCGCAGCGGATGACGGGGGTTCACGTGACCGATCGCCCGGCGAAGCTGTTGCAGGTCGACGCGGCCGAGTTGTCGACCGAGGATCCGTACGGTCCCCGAGGTCGGATGGGTGAGGGCGCCACAGAAGCCCAGCAGCGTGCTCTTGCCCGCGCCGTTCGGACCGAGCAGCGCCCAGTGCTCACCCTCGCGCACGGTGAGGTCGATGCCGTGCAGGATCTGCTTGCCGTCCCGCCGGAAGGTCACGTCGCACAGCTCGACGACGGGAGACGGCGGGTGCGACTCGGCGGTCCTGGGGAGCATGAGTCCTCTCTCGGTACGAAGCGCTGGCCCTGTCGAACTCGCGCGCCCTGATCCTGCCAGGTATCTCTCCCCCGGCTCACTCGTTGGTAGCCGTGTGCCGCACGCCACCGGCCCTCGATTTCAGGCGTCGTCGCGGCTCCGGGGGGAGGCGATCGCGGACGAGCCGGCGGGAGCGGGGAGTTCATGACCAGGGCGGATCCGACCGGGCCACGACGCAAGCCCACCTCGTCGGCGCGGGCCACCCTGCTGGAGTTGTTCTTCGACGTCTTCTACGTGGCCGTGTTCGCGCAACTGTCGATGCAGTTGGCCGCCGATCCCACCTGGGGTGGGCTCGGGCAGCGACTCGTCCTGCTGTTGGCCGCCTGGTGGACCTGGTCAGTGACGGTGAACACCACGGAGTTCTACGATCCGCAGCTCCGGGCGGTCCAGGGTGTGGTCGTCGGCACGATGGTCGGGGTGTCCCTGATCGCGGTCGCGATACCGGGCGCGTACGACGGGCGGGGCCTCCTCTTCGCCGTCGCGTACGTCGGCCTGCACCTTACCCGGGGGGTCATGCTGATCGTGGCGCTGCGTCCCCGCCGGGCGCACGCGCGGGAGGAACGCTTCCTCTTCTGGTTCGTCGTGTCCGGGGTCCTGTGGATCGCCGGCGGGTTCGCCTCGCCGGGCTGGCGTACCGGCCTCTGGGTCGGCGCGCTCGCGATCGACTACCTGGCGGCGGCGTTGCGCTACCCGACGCCGCTGCGCGGTCGGATACCGCTGGAGCAGTACAGCCAGTTGAGCGTCCACTTCGGCGAGCGCTACCAGCAGATCGCCATCCTGGCGCTCGGTGAGCTGGCGTTGATGACCACGCTGACGTTCGGCAGCGCCGGGTACACCCCGGCCCGCGCCGTCGCGTTCGCCGCCGCGATCCTCACCGCGCTGCTGTTCTGGCAGATCTACGTGCTGCAGAGCAACAAGCTCGTCGACCGGTCGGCCCACTGGCGTCCACGGGCATCGGTGTACCTGGCGCCGTACGTCTACGCCTGCGTGGTGACCGGGGTCATCGCCACCTCCGGCGGGGTGGACCTCGTGCTCCACGAGCCGGTGCGGACCACCCCGGCGAGCTGGGTGCTCCTCATCGTCGGCGGACCGGTCCTGTTCGTGATCGGACGGATGAACTCCGAGTACGTACTCCTGGGACAACTGCCGAAATCGCGGCTGGCCTGGCTGGCGCTGCTGATCGCGTTGACGCCCGCGTTGGCGATGCTCGTCCCCGTTCTCGTCACGGTCGTCACGGCAGCCGGCTTGGTCGGCATCACGCTCACCGACACCTGGCGGCTGCGCGCCCGCGCGCTGGCGAGCTAGGACGCGGTGCCGGCGAGGTAGACCAACTCGGCCGATGAATCTACACTCATCTCTGTTAACGCTCACACTCGTCCCAGTGCTGAGGCAGCAACGCCGTGCCGATCCGACGATCGGCGCGAGCCGGGCCACGCCCGGCAGCCGGCGGCTGCTCGGTCCGCCGGCCCTCCAGGTTGCCGGCTGCCCGCGCGGCCCTACCGATCGGCCAACGCCCTCGGCCAACTCGACCAACCCAAGGGAGAGATCCATGAGTACGAGGGCACGATGGCTCGCGACGCTCGCCGCGCTCGGTGTCGTGATCGCCGGGGTGGTGGCACCTGCCGGTCCCGCCAGCGCAGAGTCCAACGGTGGGGTACGGGTGATGCCACTCGGTGACTCCATCACCGAGGGCACGCAGGTGCCCGGCGGGTACCGCATCGGGCTGTGGCAGCGCCTCGCCGGCGGCCGGTACACGGTGGACTTCGTCGGATCGCAGTTCAACGGGCCGGCCAGCCTGGGCGACCACGACCACCAGGGGCATCCCGGCTGGCGCATCGACCAGATCGACGCGAACATCGTCAACTGGCTGAACACCCAACGGCCGGCGACCGTCCTGCTGCACATCGGCACCAACGACATCCTGCAGAACTACAACGTGAGCACCGCGCCGAACCGGCTCTCCACGCTGATCGACAAGATCACCAACACCGCGCCCACCGCCGAGGTGTTCGTGGCGCAGATCATTCCGATCTCCAACAGCGGCCAGAACGCCGCCGCCCGCACCTTCAACGCGGCGATCCCCGGCATCGTGCAGAGCAAGGTCAACGCCGGCAAGCGGGTGCATCTGGTCGACATGTACAGCGCGCTCAGCACCTCCGACCTGATCGACGGCGTCCACCCCACCGCCGGCGGATACGACAAGATGGCCGCCCGCTGGTACAGCGCGTTGCAGTCGGTCCCGGGCAGCATCGGCAACCCGAGCAGCGGCGGCGACCAGACCACCACCACACTCGTAGGCGCGCTGTCCGGCCGCTGCGTCGACGTCCCCGGCTCGTCCACCACGAACGGCACCCAGGTGCAGTTGTGGGACTGCCACGGCCGCACGAACCAGCAGTGGACCTACACCTCCACCAAGACCCTGACGGTGTACGGCAACAAGTGCCTCGACGCCGCCGGCTACGGCACCTCGCCGGGCACCCAGGTCACCATCTACGACTGCCACGGCGGCACGAACCAGCAGTGGAACGTCAACGCCAACGGCACCATCACCGGTGTGCAGTCCGGCCTCTGCCTGGACCCCTACAACCAGGGCACCGGTAACGGCACCAAGCTCGTCCTCTGGACCTGCACCGGCCAGACCAACCAGCAGTGGAGCCGGCGATGAAGCGACCCGGCACCGCCAGATGGCTGACGGCCGGGGTCGCGGTGGTCCTCGGCCTGGCCCTGGCCACGACGACCCGGGACGCGGCGGTCGCCGACAGCCCGTACCAGCGGGGTCCGGACCCCACCCTGGCCAGCGTGGCCGCCACCCGAGGCCCGTTCGCCACGACGCAGGCGACCGTGCCGGCCGGAAACGGCTTCAACGGCGGATACGTCTACTACCCCACCGACACCAGCCTGGGTACCTGGGGCGCGGTCGCGATCGTCCCCGGCTACTCGGCCCTGTTCGCCAACGAGGAAGCCTGGATGGGTCCCTGGCTGGCGTCCTTCGGGTTCGTGGTGATCGGCATCGAGACCAACAGTCGTACCGACGGCGCCGACGCCCGGGCCACCCAACTGCTCGCCGCGCTGGACTACCTCACCCGTACCAGCCCGGTCCGCAACCGGGTCGACCCGAACCGGCTGGGCGTCATGGGTCACTCGGCCGGCGGGGCCGGCACCCTGCTCGCCTCGTTGCGGCGGCCCACCCTGAAGACGGCGGTCGGCCTCGCGCCGGGCACCCCCGGGAACAACCTGAACATGTCCAGCACCCAGGTGCCCACCATGCTCCTGTCGGGGCAGAACGACGGGACGGTCACGCCCTCGTACGTCCAGGGCATCTACAACAGCCTGCCGGCGAGCGTGGAACACGCCTGGGCCGAGTTGGCCGGCAACGACCACCTCTCCTTCACCAGGTCGAACCCGACCGAGATGCGCCTGCTGATCCCCTGGCTGAAGACGTTCCTCGACAACGACACGCGCTACACCCAGTTCCTCTGCCCGCTGGCGGACAGCCGGGGCGTCTCGCGGTACAGCAACACCTGCCCCCTGGTGCCACCGGGCGAACCCACGCCACCGCCCACCACTGGTACGCCCACCACACCACCGCCGACGACGCCGCCACCGACCACGCCGCCGCCCACCGAGCCACCGCCCACCACGCCGCCACCGACCACGCCGCCGCCGTCCGGCGCCGCCTGTACGGCGACCTACCACACCGTGAACTCGTGGTCGGGAGGCTTCCAGGGTGAGGTCACCGTGACCGCCGGCACCGCCGCCGTCAACGGGTGGACCGTCCGTTGGACCCTCGGCAACGGGCAGAGCATCAGCCAGGTCTGGAACGGCACGCTGAGCACCAGCGGCTCGACCGCGACCGTCCGCAACGCCGTCTACAACGGCTCGCTCGCTCCGGGCGGCACGACGACGTTCGGCTTCCTCGGCTCCGGTACGCCGACCAACCCGTCGCCAACCTGCACCAGCCCGTGACCGTCCGCCGGTCGTGAAACGGCCGGGCCGGGCCAGGTGGCCCGGCCCGACCGTTGCTGGCCGTCGTCGACCGCTCGGCAGGTCGGGGCACGTGGACCCGCTCGTCACCGTCCGGAGCCGGGTGGGGACGGCTGTTCGGGGGGTTTGCCCATGGCGCGGATCGCGTCCGAGATGGCGATGCCGGCCAGGACGACGACAGCGGTGCCGGCCACCACCAGCGGCGGGACGTGGACCATCGCGGGCGAGACGGCGACCAGCAGGAGAGCACCGATCATCCGGGAGCGGGACACCCGCGCGAACACCGCGTGTTCGACCAGGGAACGTCCGGCCAGGAACAGCACCGGCCCGCCGAGGATCGCGACGATCCAGGACGCGTCGGTGGGCCCGAACGGATGGGTGATCACGATTTCGTAGCCGACGGCGATGGCGACGGTGCCGACGATCATGAGCATGTGGGCGATGAACGCCTCCCGGATGAGGTGCGCCGGGTTACGGGCGGCGGTGAGCGCCCCGGGCAGCAACTGGCCCGCCTTGAAGAGGTACACGCGGAACATCAGCACGGTCGTGGCGAACGAGACGGCGAACGCCGCGGCTGCGCCGCCCTCCTGGAACGACATGTCGCTGTAGGCCGATCCGGTGGTCAGGATCAACTCACCGAGCGCGATGATGAAGAACTGCCGGTACCGCTCGGACAGGTACTCCGCCGACACGGGCCACCCGGGTCGGCTGGAGATGTTCCACGGCGCCGGATAGAAGAGCAGCAGCGCCGTGCCGTCGATGACGAGCGCGAGCGCCCACAGCACCGCCCGCGCCGCCTCCGGCAGGAGCGCCCCGACGATCCACGGCACGGCGGACATCGAGAACCACAGGAGCACCCCCGCCGCCCGACTCTGGGCCTTGAGACCGCGCAACGCCGGAACGATGACGAGGCCACGGATGATGTGCACCGCCACGTAGGAGCCGGCGAAGACCACACCCCCGACGCCGAACGCCTGTGGCACCGTGACCGCCATCATCAGGGCGCCGAGCATGGCCGTGTAGACCACGAACTGGACCTGTGGCCGCTCCGAGTCGTACAGGTCGGTGACCCACGCCGTGACGAACCACAGTGACATGAAGGCCATCAGCAACAGGAGCGTCTCGCCGACCTCGGCGAGGACCATTCCCCGCTCGGTCAGGTCCTGAACGAGCCGGTGGGAGACCCGGTTGAGCGCGAAGACGAACACCAGGTCGAAGAAGAGCTCCAGAAGGCTCGGCCGCTGCGGCCGCTCCGACTTGCGAAGCAGCGCCGCTGCGCCTGTCGACATGTCGCCGCCCGACCTTGCCCGGATTCTTCGCCTTTCCGAGATTGATACCATTTCCGGCGGCTCGCCAGGGCCGGTACGAACGAACGCCGCTCCTTAGGCGTCACTGCCCGCACGGGTCCGGATGTCGCCGCGACGACGCTGCCGACGTGCCGTGCTCACGACTCCACCGTCCGCGTCAACGTCGCCAGCAGGCGCTCGAGCGCACCGCGGTCGCTGTCCGTCAGACCTCGGAGGATCGCCGCCTCGTTCGCCAGGTGCTCCCCGATGAGCTGGTCGGTCAATGCCACCCCGGCCGGGGTCAGGCCCACCACCCTGCCGCGCGCGTCGGCGTCGGAGACCGAGCGCGACACGAGACCTCGTGCGACCAACCTGTCCACCCGCTTGGTCACCGCACCAGTGGTCACGAGCATCCGTTCGCTCAACTGACCCGCCGTGAGCGCGTACGGCTCGCCCTCCCGGCGCAGCGCGGCGAGCATGTCGAACTCGCCGTTACCGAGACCCGCGGCGGCGAACGGCGGCCGCAGGGCCGCGTCGAGCACCTCGGCCAGGTACTGGATCCGGCCAATGATCAACAGCGGGGTGGGATCCAGGTCGGGTCGTTCACGACGCCACTGGTCCACGATGTCGGCAACCCGGTCCTCAGTCACGCTTGCACTATAGCTTCCGTGGAAGATATATTATCTTCCGTGGAAGATAAATCCTCTCAGGCGCCCACCCCCGAGGTCACCGCCTACGTCGACCCGTCCTGCCCGTTCGCCTGGATCACCTCGCGGTGGCTCATGGAGGTCGCCCGCATGCGATCCATCGCCCTGCGGTTCGAGGTGATGAGCCTCGCCGTCGTCAACGAGCACCGCGACCTGGAGCCCTGGTACCGCGAGTTCAACGATCGGGCCTGGGGCCCGGCGCGGGTGTGCACGGCGGCCGTTACCCGACACGGATCCGCCGCCCTCGCGCGTCTGTACCCGGCGCTCGGTCGGCGGATCCACGACGAAGGCGACAAGGACTTCGACACCGTCATCCCGGCGGCTCTGGACGAGGTGGGCCTTCCCGCCGACCTGGCCGAGGTCGCTCGTGGAAGCGACGTCGACGAGCAGATGCGGGCGAGCACCGCCCGCGCGCAGCAACTCGTGGGTGAGGACCTCGGCACCCCGACGATCGTGGTCGACGGCGTGGCCTTCTTCGGCCCCGTACTCTCCTCGATCCCACGCGGAGAAGACGCCCTCCGCGTCTTCGACGGCGCCCGCCTGCTCGCCGGCTGTCCGGCGTTCTCCGAACTCAAACGCGCCCGGACCGACGCTCTGAGCTTCACCTAGGGATCCGGGAGGCTAGGTCGATGCCGGCGTGGTGACGAGCGGGGCGGTGTCACCGGACCGTTCGCGGCGCTCGGGTCGCCAGGTCGCCACGAGGGCGGCGGCGAGAAGCAGTTCGGCGATGTCCCCGCCGTAGTACATGAGCTGCGCCCCGCCCTGCACCTGCGGGATCGGGGCATGGATGTCGACCCAGAGACCGCCGTACATCAGCTGCGAGATGACCGCGTGGGTCGCGATCGCGAGACCGAGGTAGACCAGCCGGGTGCGGACCCCGGGACGCCGGGGCGCGGGGTCGGGACCGGCGATGACGTAGGCGAACAGGCAGCCGGAGAGCAGGAAGTGGGCGTGCAGCAGCCAGTGACCGGCGGTGTTGCCGGTGGCGAGCTGGTAGAGCGGGGTGAAGTAGAGCACCGCGAGACTGGCGGTGGACAGCAGGAAGGCCACCGTCGGGTGGGTCAGCACCCGGGCCGGAGCGGTGTGCAACAGCACGGTCAGTCGGCGGGCGCGCGGCGCGGGCAGCGCCCGCAGCAGCAGCGTGACCGGGGCGGCGAGGACCAGCGCGAGCGGGGCGTACATGCCGACGAGCAGGTGTTGGGCCATGTGGCCGCGGAAGTCGGTGTGGGCGAGGGGCGCCAAAGGCGGTAGGAGCGCCACGGTCAGCAGGAGCAGCCCGAGGACGAAACTGGCCGTCCGCCACCGGTTCCAACCCCGCACCGGGTTCCGGCGCCGTGCCCGCCCGGCCAGGTGGAGGTAGCCGCAGGCGCTGGCGAGCAGAACGACGACGGGCACCACCGTCTCGGCCAGACCGACCCTCAGCGCGGCACCCTCGTGATGCAGGTGCGGATCCATCAGACCGCACGGCCGGAGTCGGCGACCGTGCCACCGCGCTGGATCAACCATCCGCCCACCAGCAACAGTGCGCCGAAGACGAGGAACCCGATGTCCCACCAGAGCTGGTGGGGTCCACCGCGCACATGGTGGATGCCGAGGATCTGGTGGTCCACCACGCCCTCGACGAGGTTGAACAACCCCCAACCCGCGATGATCCAGCCCCACAGCACGCGGGAACCCCACACCCTGCGGCGGTCGTGGGTGACCCGCGAGTACAGGACGGCCAGGCCCAGCAGCACCGCCAGCCAGCACACGACGTGGAAGATGCCGTCCCAGAGGGTGTTCATCTCCAGGCCGGAGACCGTGTGCGGGTTGTAGTACCGCACTCCGATGCGATCGGAGTTGGTGCTGGTGAGCATGTGGTGCCACTGGAAGATCTGGTGCAGGAAGATCCCGTCGGCGAAGCCGCCGAGCCCCACCCCGAGCACGATTCCGGGAAGGCGGAGGCCAACTCGGCCCTCGTTCGCGGTGGCTGTCATGACCCCTCCGTCGCTCGGCACCCGAAGTGGCCTGTTCTCCACGCTAGGGGCAGATAAACGGAGTCGGAGCGGAACTGAGGATCCTTGCCGTCGGCGGGCTCGGGTGCAGGGAGAGCGGTTGCGAGGGGGTCGCTGCGAGACGAGGTCTACATCCGCTACTGGCTGGCGGTGGTCACCTCATTCCTTGGCGACGGGATCCGCAGGTGGTCACGACAAGGCTCAGTCGTAGAACACTACGAACGCGGACGCGGAGTCGTTCGGGATCTCGTCTCCGCCACCCCGGAAATCCACTCCACTGTGCGCGGGGACGAACGTGATCCTGCCGCCGCCACTGCCGGCGGCGAAGCCGTGCTCGAAGACACCGATCGTGTGATTGCTGCCATTCCACACGGAGGACGCTGAATCGTTTAGGTTTTTTCCGTTGGTGTACTGGTACCAGCGGAAATCGGCGAAGCTGGCACCGGCATCGACGGTCCGGAACGCCATGGTCGAACCGGTCCAGCCGAAGTTCTCGTAGAAGCAAACCTCCACATACTTCTCGGCGCACCGGTACACCGCCTGCGCGGCCGTCGGGGCGACCGTCACCGAGGCCACGACGGCCGCGGCGGTAGCGAACGCGGCCGTGAGAGCTTTGCGCTTTTTCACGTCATCTCCAACAAGAAACAGCCGGCAGAAAATACGCCACGAACCTACCGGCCAGTTCTTTATTCTTTCTGAACCTCTTGTACAGACGAGCTGCGGCGTTCTGCTCCAAAGCACCGGCACGTACGTCGTCGTGGGTAATTCAGGCGGCAGCGCCCGCCTTGAGGCGCGCGGTGATGTCGACGACCCGGCGGGCCTGGTGGCGGGCCGCTTGGAGGCTCACCTCGCCGGGTGGGCCGTCGCCGGCCACGTGGGAGGTGCCGTAGGGATTGCCGGCCTGGAACTGAACGGGGTCGGTGTAGCCGGGAGGCACGATGATGCCGCCCCAGTGGCAGAAGGTGTTCGTCAGCGCCAACAGAGTCGATTCCTGGCCGCCGTGGGCAGTGTTGGACGAGGTGAAGGCCGAGTACACCTTGTCGGCGAGCTGGCCCCGGAACCACAGCGGGCCGGTGGTGTCGATGAACGCACGGAGCTGGCTGGCCGGGTTGCCGAAGCGGGTGGGGGTGCCGAAGAGCACCGCGTCGGCCCACTCCAGATCGTCGTGGCTGGCCTCGGCGACGTCCGCGGTGTCCGTCAGGTGCCGCTCCCACTCCGGTCTGGCGCTGATCGCCGTCGCCGGCGCGGTTTCGTGGACCTTGCGCAGTCGCACGGTGCCGCCGGCCTTCTCGGCCCCTTCGGCGGCGGCTCGTGCCAACGCGTGGATGGTGCCGGTGGCGCTGTAGTAGACGATCGCGATGCGTACGGGTTCCATGGTCAATCTCCTCCCTCTGCGGTTCTCAGCGGTACGACGAGACAGCCCGACAAGATGTGCGGCGACCTACGACCGCACAATTCGCGGCGATCTCTCGTCGTAAGAGGTGAGCCAGATCGTCCGAAGGAATCGGTGAACCCATGGCCCACCCGTCCGAGCCGGTAGACGGCCGGTCCGACGCCAGGCTGAGCGCGATCATCAGCGAGCGGCGTCAGCTCACCAACCTGGCGTACCGGCTGCTGGGCTCGCTGGCCGACGCGGAGGACGTCGTACAGGAAACCTACGCCCGCTGGTACGCCATGTCCCCCCGCCAGCAGGAGGACATCGACGCACCCGGTGGCTGGCTGACGACGGTTGCCAGCCGCATCTGCCTGGACCTGCTCCGCTCGGCGCGGGTAAGGCGGGAGCGTTACGTCGGCGAATGGATCCCGGAACCGCTGCCCGACCGGGCCGAATGGATCAGCGGCCGGTCGAGCGGCGACGCGGACCCCGCCGACCGCGTCACCCTCGACGAGTCGGTCAGCATGGCCTTCCTCGTCGTGCTCGACGCGATGACCCCGGCCGAACGGGTCGCGTTCATCCTGCACGACATCTTCGGCTACCCCTTCGCCGACGTGGCGGTGATCGTCGGCCGTACCCCTGGGGCCTGCCGCCACCTCGCCGCGTCGGCCCGGCGGCGCCTCCACGCCCCGCGGCCTGACGCGGGCCCGTCGACCCGACGAGCGGACCTCGTCCGGGCCTTCAAGCGGGCGTGGGAGGCCAAGGACATTGACGCGCTCATCGGGCTGCTGGCATCCGACGCCACGGCGACCGGCGACGGCGGAGGGCTGGTCACCGCCGCACTCCACCCGATAACGGGGGCCGGACAGGTTGCCCGCTTCTTCGTCGACCGACCCACGGCGGCGGCCGGCGTGACGCTTCAGGAGTGCACGGTCAACGGTCAGCCCGGTCTGGTGGCTCGGCGGGACGGCGTCACCGTGTCGGTGATGGCGTTCGACGTCAGCGACGACCGCATCAGCCACATCTGGGCCGTACTCAACCCCGACAAGCTCCGCTCCTGGGCCGCGACCTGTTGAAGGCGGCCGGTCTGCGGCGATCTCCACCGGGGATGGTAGCGAGGGCATCGGCTCTGCGGCCCCCTGTGCATGTCAGCGAGTCGGGGCTGCAACGGCAGCAGTGGCCCTCCGGCAGCGTCGGAAACGGCGGCACCCTGGACCAGCGGCAGCGGACAACACCCTTTTGTGAATTACTCGGCACCCGCTCGACCGTAGTCAAATTTACGTTGTCGGACGCCTCTGACCCCCTTGTCAACCAATTCTTGACAGGACGGACCGGACCCGCATTCCGAACGAGACGCCGGCACATTCGGCCTGCCGCGCGAACAAGCGGAGTGCGACGTAGGATCGACCCATGGGACTTGCCGGAGCGACGATCGTGCTGGGTGTGGCCGCAGTGGCGGCCTTGGCAACGATGCTGGCCACGGTGATCACGCGGTACCGCCGACGGCGCCGCTGACTGCCGACCCGCACTTCGGTGGGCAGCGCCGCGTCAGGATCCGCGTTACCCTTCGGAGATGACGGTCGTCCTTGTCGTTGGATTGTTCTCCCTGGTGGCCGGCGCCCTTCTGGCATGGCGCCCGATCGGTATGGCACGCCTGGTCGGCCAGTTCGGCATGGTGAAATTCGACCCCGCAAGAACCACCGAGTACCGCACCGCCGGAATGGTGATGGGTGCACTCGGCCTCATTCTATCCGCGATCGCATTGTTCGCCTGATC
Source organism: Micromonospora sp. bgisy143 (assembly GCF_057708145.1). Classification (NCBI taxonomy): domain Bacteria; kingdom Bacillati; phylum Actinomycetota; class Actinomycetes; order Micromonosporales; family Micromonosporaceae; genus Micromonospora; species Micromonospora sp. bgisy143. The sequence continues at coordinate 149,079 of NZ_JBYIRN010000013.1, read as the reverse complement.
CGAGGCGCCTGCCCGCCATCGCGCACGCGATCAGGAAAGCACGACATCATCGCCTGACACTCCACCGTCACTTGGTCTGTCCGTGCTTGAAGTGGGCTCTTCGGGCGCGGGCCTGAATGATCGTCACGAGATCGACCCAGTGCAGGGTGAGCCCTGCCCTCCGGATGTGCGTCACGGCGAGGACGGCGGCGTCGAGGAGTCGGCGAATCTCGACGACGGTCAACGCGATGATCTCCGGGTCGGCGTCGGGCCGGTGAGCGATGAGGATGGTCAGGACGGCCAGGACGAGCACGGCCAGGGTGACGAACCGGTGCCAGCCGGTAAGCCGCGGACCCGGCAGTGGTTCAGGCCGACCTGGCCCTTGTCGATTTGGAACAGCTTCTGGTGCCCCAGCGGGAGCCGGCGTCAATCCCATGGAAGTGTGGAGGGCTCTGTTGTGCGGCTTGAGCCTCTGCCCGCCATGCAGAAGCAATCAAGGCCGTGACCCGCGTTTCCGCTGGTCACGGCCTTGATCGTGAAGTGCGCCCGAAGGGACTCGAACCCCTAACCTTCTGATCCGTAGTCAGATGCTCTATCCATTGAGCTACGGGCGCTCGTGCTCAGCCAGTGTACACACCCGGCTTTCGCGCGGAGACTCCGGGATTCGAACCCGGGAGGGGCTTTAAGACCCCAACCGCATTAGCAGTGCGGCGCCATAGACCAGACTAGGCGAAGTCTCCCTGGTGGCCCGCAGACCACCGCGCCCGAGGATACAGGTCGGCACCCACCGGGGGCAAAGCGACTTCCGGGGTACGCCGACCGGGGCGGCCCGCCCCGGCATTTCACCCCTGTGCGGTGGCGTGATCGGGACTAGGCTCCATCGATATGCAGGAGCAGCCGCCCAGCGAACCGACCCGCCAAGAGCCTGCTGAGCGCCCGCGTCGACGCTCGGCGCGGGCCACGTTCACACCGCCGCAGGCGACCGAGCAGTCTGCCGAGGCCGCCCCTGCGGCACCGGCGAGCCCGCGTCCGCGCCGGGCGAAGGCGGCGCCGGTGCTCTTCCAGCCACCGGATCCGGAGGCTGCCCAGCCTGCCACGGAGCCGGCGGCCACCGGCGCGGCGGGAGAACCGACGGTCCAGCCACCGAAGGCGCGGACTCCCCGACCACGCAAGACCGGCACGGCAGCCGTCGCGCCGCCGATACCACCGCCGACGCAGGCCGCACCGCCGACGCAGGCCACACCGCCAGTGCAGGCCACACCGCCGGATGCGACGCCGGTCACAGCCGAGCCGGCCGAGATCACGCCGCCCCGCAAACGCGCCGCAGCCACCCGCGCGACGCCCGCGCGCAAGGCAGCCTCGCGCAAGGCCGATCCGGAGAAGGTCACCCGGGCCAAGGCCACCCCGCGCCGAGCCGGCGCGGCCCCTGCGAGCGCACCGGCCGCCACCCCGGAAGCGACTTCCGCGATCACCCCAGAGCCAGCCGCGGCGGCGCTTGCACCGAGCAACCCCGAGCAGGCTTCGACGCGTACCCCCGAATTCCCGGCGGTGGTCGCCCGCCTGCGCGACCACCCCGGCTTCGCGCCGGAGTTCCTGGCCATGGAGGCGGTGCGGACGCTCGGACCGGGTGCCGCCGGGTGGGCGCGACGGCTGCGGGACCGGTACCCGGACGCCCCGGCGGACGGTCTGGCCCGGCTGGCGACCCGGCGGTACGTGCGGGCGGCGGGCGCGGGAGGGGCCGCGGCGGCGCTCGCCGGACTCTTCGCGCCGCTGGCGGAGCTGGTGTCGGTGCTGTGGAGCCAGTCGAACCTGGTGCTGCACCTCGCGGCGGCGTACGGCCGGGACCCGGCGCATCCCGACCGGGTCGAGGAGCTGCTGGTGCTGACGCAGGTGCATCCGGACGCGGCGAGCGCACGGGCCGCCCTGGTCGGCGCGCGGGAGGCCGGCGATCCGGTGGAGGGGACGTGGCCGAGGGCGGCGGAGGCCGCCTGGCGGCTCGCCGCGCCGCTCACCGCGCAGGCCGGCGGATGGGTGGCGTTACGGCTGGCGTCCCGGCTGGTGCCGGGGGCTGCGGTGGTGGCCGCCACGTTGGGCGACGCGGCGGCGGCCGATCGGCTGGCGGCCCGGGCGGTGGCCGCCTACCGGCCGCGTCACAACCAGTCGAACCACTGCCGGGGCAGCGCGGCGTAGCCGACGAAGGCCACCACGTCGAGCAGGGTGTGCGCGATGATCAGCGGCAGCACCCGGCGGGTACGCAGGTAGAAGAGGCTGAACACGACGCCCATGATCGCGTTGCCGACGAACGCGCCGAAGCCCTGGTAGAGGTGGTAGCTGCCGCGCAGCAGCGCGCTGGCCGCGATGACCGCGGCGAGCCGCCACTGGAGCTGCCGCAGCCGGGTGACCAGGTAGCCGACCACGATCACCTCCTCCAGCACGGCGTTCTGCACGGCGGCGAGGATCAGCACCGGGATGGTCCACCAGAGCTTGGGTAGCGCCGCCGGCACCAGCGTGGCGTTCAGGCCGAGCTGCGCCGCCACCCAGAACAGGGCCAGGCCGGGCAGGCCGATCAGCGCGGCCAGGCCGGCCCCCCGGGCCAGGTCCTGGCCGGGCCGCCGCGCGTCCAGGCCGAGGGTCCGCGCCGGGTCGCCGGGGTCCCGGCTGAGCAGGTGTACGGCGAGCAGCACCGGAAGCAGCGCGAAGACGATGCCGAGGAGCTGGTAGGTCAGGTCCAGCCAGGGACGGGCCGACGCGGAGGTGTTCAGTGCGGCGGTCTGCTTGGAGAGCGGACCCTCGGCGGTCAGCTTCGCGATGATCGAGACCACCGCGTAGACGGCGGACTGGCCGAGGGACAGGCCGAGGACCAGCAACGTTTCGGTCCCCAGCAGCCGGCGGGACACCGGGCGGGTCAACTCAACGGTCACCGCACCACTCTGCCCGACGGACCGGCCGGCGGGCAGGGCCGACCGGCCGGCATGAACCGATCGCACATTCTGTGCGACCAATGTGCACGCTCCGTGGAGATTCTATGGCTGCCCGATCCGCTGCCGTCTGGAGAAGGAGCACCGGTGGACAACGTCGCACGGTTGCTGAAGGAGAGCTGGACCCTGGTCGAGGAGGACCGGGAGCGGCTGAGCGGGCACTTCTACGCTCGGCTGTTCCTGCTCGACCCCGCCCTGCGCCAGCTCTTCCCGGTGCAGATGGCCGGTCAGGGTGACCGCCTGCTGGAGGCGATCATCACGGCGATCCACACGGTGGGCGACCCGGAGAGCTTCGACGAGTTCCTGCGCGCGCTGGGTCGCGACCACCGCAAGTACCACGTCGACGACCGGCACTACGCCACGATGGGCGTCGCGCTGCTCGACGCGCTGCGCAGCACCGCCGGCGACGGCTGGAACCTCGAGTACGACCAGGCGTGGCGGGACGCGTACGCGGCGATCGCCGCGAAGATGGTGGCCGGGGCGGCCGACGACGACAACCCGCCGTTCTGGCACGCCGAGGTGCTGACCCACGAGCGCCACGGTCCCGACATCGCCGTACTGACCTGCCGGGCCCTGCAACATCCGCTGCCCTGGCGGGCGGGTCAGTACGTCAGCCTGGAGCTGCCCCGCTTCCATCCGAGGGTGTGGCGGAACTACTCGGTGGCGAACGCCCCGAACAACGACAACGTGCTGGAGTTCCACGTCCGGAGCCCCGGCGCGGGGTGGGTGTCCGGGGCGCTGGTCCGCCGGGTGCAGCCCGGTCAACTGCTGCGCCTGGCGGCGCCGATGGGGTCGATGACCCTGGACCGCTCCTCCGAGCGGGACATCCTCTGCGTGGCCGGCGGCGTCGGGCTCGCGCCGATCAAGGCGCTGGTGGAGGAGTTGGCCAGCTACAACCGGACGCGCTGGGTGCACGTCTTCTACGGCGCCCGGCAGGCGACGGACCTGTACTGGTTGGCCGGGTTGCAGGATCTGGTGGCCGCACACCCGTGGTTGTCGGTCACCGCGGCGTGCAGCGACGACCCCGACTTCGACGGCGAACTGGGCGACATTGCGGACGTGGTGGCCCGGTACGGCCCATGGACGACCCACGACTGTTACGTCTCCGGGTCGGCGCAGATGGTCCGGTCGACGCTGCGGGTGCTGGCCGCCGACGAGGTGCCACCGCCGAACATCCGCTACGACACGTTCGGCGATCTCTAGACGTTCCTCCCCCCACACCGGGGCGCGTGCCCCTGCCCCCTGGGGCGCGCGCCCCGGTCCCTCCTTGTGTCAGTAGCGCCAGGGCCGCCCGGTCTCCCGGTACTCCTCGACCGGCACCAGCGGTACGCCGGGCGCCATCCGGTCCACGTAGAGCCGGCCCTGTAGATGGTCGATCTCGTGTGCGACGAGCCGGGCCATGCCGAACTCGAACGACGTGATGATCCGGCTGCCGTCCCACTGGGCGTGTTCGACGTCGAGTCGCAGCGGCCGGGGCACCAGACCCCGGTGGTCGAAGAAGGAGAGGCACCCCTCGTACTGCTCGTCGGTCTCCGGGTCGGCGTCGACCACCCGGGGGTTGAGCAGGACGAGCGGTTCCGCCGAGCGGTCGGGGGGTCGGACCACGGCGGCGGCCCGGCCGATGCCGAGCTGCGGGGCGGCGATGCCCACCCCCTTGCTGAACGGATGCAGCTCGTCGAGTCGGGACAGCACCATGGTGAGGCGGTCCACGATGTCGCGGGCGACCTGCTCCTCGCCGGGCAGGTCGAACTGCCGGACCGGCTGGCGCAGGAGGTCGTCGCCGCGCTGCACGATGCCGATGCCGCGCATCCGGTCGCTGGGCCGGACCCGGGCGCTGCCGGGACCGAGATCCGGTTCGATGTCCGGTCGGGCCCGGAAGCGCCACTGCATCCGGTACCGGGCGTTCAGCGGTGGTTCGTCGGTCTGCCAGTCGAAGATCGCCCGGTCCCCCTCGTCGCGCCGCTGCGGGGCCGTCCGCAGCGGGCCCTCCTCCGCCGAGAGCGAGGTCTCCACGCCCCAGACCTGCGGGTCGAGCGCCGCCGGCAGGTCCAGGCGTACGGCGAGGTGCCGGGTGGGCAGCCGGACGGCCCGCTGGAACCAGGGGCCCCACTTCTCGGGCCCGACGCTGTACGAGTACTCGATGCTGGTCCGGTCGCCCGGGTAGAGCGGGAAGCGCCGATCACCGTTCTCGAAGAGCAGCCAGATCTCCTTGAACGCGTCCCGGTCGTGTTTCGCCCGCCAGTGCATCGGCTCCGGGTCGCCGGCGCCGTCGTCGCGCCGAGCCTGGAGTTGCAGCTCGGCGAAGGTGAGCGGGTGTTCCCGGTGGTGCCGGTTGGAGCGACCGGGGTCGTTCGGGTAGCGGTCCACCGCGACGCGGACGAGGTAGCGGGTGACCGGCTCGGTACCGGCGTTGTAGAGCTCGCGGTGGATGACGCACCGGTAGCCGTCGTCGGTGTGGGTGAGGGTGGCCAGTTCCCGTTCCACCACGAGGCCGGTGCCCGGGGGCAGCCACTGACCGGACAGCGGGGGTTCGCGCTGCGGCTGGCCGGAACGGGCGTGCCGGAGGTCGTCGTACTCCCGGAAACGCTGCCAGATCGCGCCGCTGGCCTCCAGGACGGCCTCGGCGCGGCGGGCGAAGTCCTCGGTCGGGCGATGTCGGCGCCCTTCGACGTGGCTCACGTAGGACGGGTCGAAACCCATCAGCACGGCCAGTTGCTTCTTGGAGAGGCCCCGCCCGGCGCGCTGACGGGCAAGCTCGGCCGCAAAGGACTCGGCAGCCCGTTCGAGGGGTGAGGTCGTCATCGGCTTCCTCGCGGCCGGGAGTATCAGTTTCACGTTCCGTGGCCGAGCGCACACTCATCTGCCATGTTCCCGACACACTGCTTGACAGCTCACGTCTCGCGCCCTGTGACGACGGCCGAGTGATGGCAACCCCAGCCGGAGGGTCGGAGTCCTTATCCCTGTGAGAGTTGATCCGAGTTTCGACAGCTTCGTCGAGCAGCGGTCGGCGGCGCTCCTGCGGCTCGCGTACCTCCTCACCGGGGACCGGGGTCATGCCGAGGATCTGTTGCAGACGGCCCTGCTGCGCACGATGCGTCGCTGGTCGAAGGCCCGCGAGGCGCCTGAACCGTACGTCCGGCAGGTCATGGTCAACCTGTCCCGGGACCGGATCAGGGACCTGCTGCGACGCCCTCGCGAGACCGCGCTGCCGGACAACCCCGACGCCTTCCGGTCCGCGGATCCCGGATTCGACGGCGTCGGGGAACGGCAGACGGTCGCCGCCGCACTTGCCCAACTTCCGGTGCGGCAGCGACAGGTGATCGTGCTCCGGTACTTCGAGGACCTCACCATCGAGCAGACGGCGGAGCTGATCGGCTGCTCGATCGGAACGGTCAAGTCGTACACCTCCCGCGCGCTGGCGCGGCTGCGCGAACTACTCGGCGACCTTCACGAAACAGAAGAGGCAAGGACCCTGCGATGACCGCTTTCGACGACGAACAGCTGGGCCGCCTGCTGGGCGACCGGCTCCACGAGGAGACGCACACCATGACCGCGCCATCGGATCTCACCGAGACCCTGCATCGTAAGAACCGCCGCCGTACCCGGGCGCTGGGCTTCGCCGCCGCCACGCCGGTGCTCGCCGCCGTGGCCGTGGGCGCCTCGCTGGCGTTCGCCCCCGGCGGGGGCGCCCCGGAGACGGCGCCGGAGATGCTCACCGTCGGCTACGTCGCCGAGCAGACGGCCACCGCCCTGAGCGGACTCCCCGGGTACGTCCAGCACGAGACCGCCAGGCACCAGGGTCGGGACGGCAAGCAGGCGAGCCTGATCGAGCTCTGGGCCGACCGCACCACCAAGCGCGAACGGCAGGACAACACGCTCTTCTACGGCGACGTCCGCTCGTACACCCTTGCGCTGGACGGCTCCACCGCCGTCGAGCTGAACCACGACAAGAAGAAGTGGTGGACCTACCAGGTCGCCTCGCTCAAGCCCACCGACACCGGTCAGGTCCAACACCTCCCGCCGTCGCTCAACCCGAAGGACCTCAAGCGTGCGGTCGACAGCGGAAAGGTGACGCTCGTCGGGAAGGAACAGCTGAACGGCACGCAGACCGTGCACCTCCAGTGGCTGGGCGGCCCGGACAGCGCCCTGGACGCGGCGAAGACCGCCGAGGAGTCCATGCAGATCTGGGTCGACGCGCAGTCGTACCGGCCGGTCCGGGTGGTCAACAAGCTGTTCACCGGCACCACGACCAGCGACTACGAGTGGCTGCCCCGCACCCAGGACAACCTGGCGAAGGTGACCGTGTCGCCACCGGCCGACTACCGGAAACTGCCGTGCACGCCCACGCCGGGCAAGGACTGCGGCTTGAACGACTGAGTCGCGTTTACGAGGCCCCGGATCGCGGTACGCGGTCCGGGGCCTCACCAGGTGTCCGGGTGTCGCTCGAATTACAGACGCTCGCGTATCCCGGCGAGCATGGTTAGGCTAGCCTTAGCTCAGGACGGCACCTGGTCGTCCGCCCGGGGGCACGTTCCTCGGCCACTCAGACGGGGGACGGCTCAGGTGACTGCGGTGCTGCCGAGGCAGGACGTGACCGCCACGCCGCTCGCCCCGGTCACCACCGCCCTGCGGACCATGTTCGGCACCGACGACCTGCCCGGGCTGGCCCGGGGCCTGCTGGTCGACGACGAGTTCGGCTGGGCACCCGCCAGCACCCTGATCGACGGCAGCCGCCTGCCGGAGCTGCTGCGCGCGGCGAGCGTCCGCTGGGGCGGCACCCCGCACGCCTGCGCCGCGCTGGCCTGGAAGTCGTACAGCTACTGGACGGCGCTGCCGGTCGTGCTCGGCTGGGCCTCGGCCCGCCGGGTTCCGCTGCTCCACCCGTCCGACGTGCTGATCCACTTCGAGGACCACCGGCCGCTGATCACACTGGGCCTGCGCCGCGGCACCACCGTGGCGGTGCTGCCGAGCGACCCGCTGGCGCTGTCCGGCCTGCCGGAGGTACGCGTCGTCGCGGGTGAGGCGGAGTTGCTCGCCGAGCTGCGGGCATCCCTGCTCGACGCCCACCTGGCCCCGCTGATCACGGCGATCCAGGCAGAGGTGCGGGTCGGCACCCGGACGCTGCTCGGCTCGGTCGCCTCCGGCATCGCGCACGGCGTCCTGCGCGCCGCGGACGCGCTGCCCGGCCCGACGGTGGAGAGCATCGACACCCTGCTGGGCGCGCTCGACCTGGCCGACCTGGTCGAGCTGGTACCCGGCCCGACCGGCGAGCCGAGCGTCCAGCGCCGCACCTGCTGCCTGGCCTTCACGCTGCCCAGCCCCAAGGTCTGCCAGGGCTGCTGCGTCCGACAGGGCTGATCCGCCTTCGTTCGGTCCGGGGCCGGTCGCCGCGCGTCCGGGCCCGTGGGCGGCGGCAGGGCTGCTCAGTCGGTCAGCGGTCGGACGTCCCACACCCAGACGCCGCCGGTGAAGGTCGGTTGGACACCGGTCAGCTCGGTCATCCCACGGCGCAGTTCCATCTCGTGCTCGTGCGGCCCGAGGATCACCACACCCGCCCGCCAGTAGCGCAGGTCGTCGACGGCCTTCACCCGGCTCTGCGGGGTGATCGGCGGCACCGCCCCGGTACGACGGATGGTGGCGAAGAAACTGCTGGTCGGGCGGGGCGGCGCGGTGAACAGCGCGACCTTGGGCGGCCGGGCGCTCGGTCGGGTGTCCGGGCCGAGGAAGTAGCCCCGGGCCAGCGGCATGTCGAGCCGGGTCGCGGCGGACCAGCGCAGCGGCTCCGCGTAGGTGGTGTCCGGCAGCGGCAGGGTCACCACACTGCGCCCACCGGCCACGTACGGCCGCCAGGCCCCACTGGTCACGAATTCGGGCACCGGATCCAGTTGGACCACCGGCAGCGGGGTGGGCAGGATCGGCAGCAGGGCCATCGTCAGCACGGTCGCAGTGGCGAAACGGAGCTGCGGCCGGTCGGCCGGGCGGGCGCGGGCCACCTCGCGGACGCGCTCGGCGCCATAGGCGAGCAGCACCCCGATGATCGGGGTGATCGCCAACGCCCAGCGGGTCGGCACCACCGAGTGCAGGATCGGCAGGTTCTCCAGCGCCGCCCAGGGTCCCGGCACGCCGGTGCCGCGACCGTCGAAGCGGACCTCCCGGCCGAGCGAGAGCACCGCGAAGAGCAGCCCGAGCCCGGCCAACGCGAGCACCACCGCCGAGCGCCGCAGCCACCAGACGAGGGCGACCACCAGCACGAGCAGCGGCCAGCCGAAGAAGCTGTTCTCCTCGGTCGGGTTCTTGGCCAGGCCGGCGGCGGTACGCGGGCTACCGGCCAGTGATTCCCGGGAGTACGCCACGAACGAGGCCAGGTCACTGGAGTACCCCCGGATCAGGCTGGACAGCCCGGAGTACGCGCCCGGTCCGAAGAACTGCACGTAGAGCGGGTACGCGAGCAGCACCCCGGCGACCACGGCGGCGACCGCCAGCCCGGCGAGGAATCCTCGGGTCCGGGACCGCAGGGCGGGGCGGCCGAGGGCCAGCGCGCCGACGATCACGCCGAGCCCGATCGCGGTCATCAGCAGGATCTCCAGGTTCAGGAACGCCTGCCAGACGATCACCAACCCGAGCAGCACCCCGTTACGCAGCCACCGGCCGGGGTCGGCGAGCCGCAGCGTACGCCAGATGATCAGTGGGACGACGAACTGCGACACGATGTTCGGATGCCCGTTGGCGTGCGACACCATGGCCGGCGCGAACGCGCAGAAGCCGGCGCCGAGCCAGGCCGGCCCCCGGCTTCCGACCAGGACGCGGGAGAGCAGGAAGTACCAGGCCGTGGCGGTGGCGATCATGCCGAGAGTGAGAAAGAGCAGAAATGCGGCACGCGGCCCGAAGAGCAGGGTGATCGGCGTCATTGGCAATGAAATGGATAATACGGACGTATTTGCCATGAGGTTGACGCCGTCCGGCACGTTCATCTGGTCCGAATGGAACGGGTACGCGAATTGTGTGACCACCCGCGCACCGTGCGCCATCATCCATTCGAACTGCGACTGGTCCGAGCGGTTGTCCCGCACCCCACTGCCCGGGTCCCACCAGAGCCGTCCGGTGACCCAGAAGCCGAGCACCGCGAAGCTCAGCACGGCCGCCAGATCGACCCACTTCCCGTTGCGGCGCAACCGATCGCCGAAGCCGGGCTCCTCCACCCGCGGCGCGGTGGACGGGCCCTCGCCGGGAGCGTCCGATTCGGGAGTAGTCATGACAATTCATAGGGTAGTCAGCGTATGACGGTGCCGTGACATGTTTCGGGGTACTGCCGTACTATGTGCCGGGTTCGCCGACCGCCGATCACGTGCCCACCCCCCGACCCGCAATTCGGCCAACAGCTCCCCCGATTCCGCTGCCATCCAAGCGGATGATTCACTCTGTCGGTCCAGGCACGGGTCGAGTTCATATCGTGAGGAATCGACGCATGGCAGAAATCACTGGGGACCAGCGCGTCCAGTCCGAGGTGCTTGAGGGCCTGGCGATGGCCGTCAACCACCGTCGCTGGTTCGTCGAACTGGCGGTGCCGTACCTCGGTGACGACCCGATCGAGATCGGCAGCGGCCTCGGCGACTACGCGCTGGAATGGTCGGAGCGGCTGCCCCGGTTCACCGCCACGGAAGCCGACCCCGACCGCCTCGTACAGCTCAAGGAGCGGCTCGCCGACCAGCCGGGGGTCGACGTCCGGCAGATGCTGCTGCCGCACAACGACCGGGGCAACTACAGCGCCGCGGTCTCGTACAACGTCCTGGAGCACATCGAGGACCACGTGGGTGCGCTGCGCAGCATGCGTGACCTGGTCCGGCCCGGCGGCGCGGTGATCATCATCGTGCCGGCGTTCCAGTTCGCCATGAGCCCGGCGGACATCGCCACCGGCCACGTCCGCCGGTACACCAAGAAGACGCTCGGTACGGCGATGACCGAGGCCGGCCTGACCGTCGAGAAGATCCACTACGCGAACGCGCTCGGGTTGATCGGCTACTTCATGGCCACCAAGGTCTTCCGGCTCATGCCGAAGGAGGGACCGATGGTCAAGGTGTACGACACCCTGGTCCTGCCCGCCACCAAGGCCGCCGAACAGCTCGTGCGCCCCCCGTTCGGCCAGTCCGTCTTCGCCGTAGCCCGCGTCCCCGCCTGATTTTCCGTCGATCTTGCACTTTCTGCTGCCGTTAAGCCCCTTCCGTAGGGGTTTGTCGGCGCAGAAAGTGCAAGATCGACGCGGGAGGGCGGCGGGGGTTACTGCTTGATTTGGTACGTGGGGCGGATTACCGCCCTTGCCAGCGTGTGGAAGGTCAGGTTGAAGCCGACGTAGGCGGGGCTCGCGTCGGGGGTCAGGTCCAGGCGGTCCACGTCCAGGGCGTGCACCGCGAAGACGTACCGGTGGGGACGGTCACCGGGCGGCGGCGCCGCGCCTCCGTAACCCTGCTCGCCGTAGTCGTTGCGGACGGAGAACGCCCCGCCGAGGTCCGTGCCCGCCGCGCCGCCGGCGCCGGTGGGCAACTGGGTGACGTCGACCGGCACGTTCACCAGCACCCAGTGCCAGAAACCGCTGCCGGTCGGCGCGTCCGGGTCGTAGCAGGTGACGGTGAAACTCTTGGTCTCGGCGGGGAAGTCCGACCAGGTCAGCTGCGGCGAGACGTTCTCACCGCCGGTGCTGCCGTGCGCGTGCCGGACGTCCATCGGCTCGCCGTTCTGCACGTCGTCGCTGGTCAGCGTGAACGACGGAACGGTCGGCAGCAGCTCGTACGGGTCCGGGGCGATCGGTCGTTCCAGGGTCATCGGGACGCGTCCTTCCGGAGTGGGCAGATACCTGCCTCTTCATACCCCTTTCCCCGCCGTGGAACGACCGATTGGTCGGGGTGTGCCGGATCACGGGTGCGGGCTAGGGTGATGCCCCTGCACCATTCCACGGGGGGAATTCTTGCTCAGCATCTGGCGGGACTTTCTGGTCGCCGTCGTCGGCGCCCTGCGCAAACCGGATGAGCGGGCGCTCACCGAGGAGCGTCGACGCGCCGTCGAACGACTCGCCGACACGACGATCCGCGAGGCCCGACGGGACGAGCCCGAGGGTCCGTAGCCGCGGACCCGCCGGGGTGACCGGGAGCCGGGCGCGGGACCGTTGGCGCACGGTGCCCTCGGCTGGATCCCGCCCATCGCGCTGTTCGGCGGGACTTCTCTGTACTTCGCGGGCCGGGCGACCTTCCTCGTCCTCAGCGTCCGGTGCGTACGACCCGAGCAGTTCGTCGCGCCGGTGGTGGCGCTGCTGTTGCTCCCCGTGGGCCGGCACCTGCCCGCCCTGGCCGCCCTCGGTCTGCTGACCGCGTTCCTCGCCGCTCTACTCGGCTACGAGGCGTGGACCAGGCGAGCGAGCGGCAGGACCAGCAGGAATGCGATCAAGTGAGTTGTGTTTTTAGCGTTTGAGGCGCATGCTCCAAGCATGGCGACGACAGGTGACGACCTTCTGACCACCGGCCAGGTGGCCAAGCTGCTGGGGACGTCGCGCCAGCAGGTGGTCAACCTGTGCGAACGGGGAGAACTGCCGTTCGTGAAGGTCGGCGCGCATCGGAGGATCCGGCGAGGGCAGGTTGAGGCGCTGTTACGCCCCAAGCCGGAACTTACTCGCGATCAGCTCAAGTCACTGTGGCTGCACCAGGCGATAGCGGGGAGTTTGGTCACCGACCCGGACGCGGTGTTGAACAAGGCCAGGGAGAACCTCGATCGACTCCTGCGGCAACACCGAGGGACCATGACCGAAGTCTGGCTCAAGCGCTGGCAGGACAAGATCGACGAGGGTGTGGGTGCCGTCCTCAAGACGCTGACCTCCGACGACCCGGAAGCTGTGGAGCTGCGACAGAATTCGCCCTTCGCCGGGGTCCTGTCGCAGCCACAGCGCACGAAGGTTCTCGATTCCTTCACGCGCAGCGGCTGGGGGCGAGTGGCGTGAGGCGCGAGCAACTGGAGCATGTCCTGCGGTCCGCGTGTCAGATCGTCGGAGACCCGGACGTCCTCGTCATCGGCAGCCAGTCGGTGCTGGGGGCGATCCCGGAGAGCAGACTTCCACTTGAGGCCACCGCCTCGATGGAGGTCGACGTGGCGTTCTTCGACGACCCCGACGACCGGAAGGCCGACCAGGTCGACGGTGCCATCGGCGAGCTTTCGCTGTTCCACGAAACGAACGGCTACTACGCCCAGGGCGTGAGCGTGTCGACGGCGAAGCTGCCCGACGGCTGGCGGGATCGGCTGGTCCTGGTGGAGTCGCAGAGCACCCACCCGGGGCGGGGCTACACGCTAGAACCTCACGACTGCGTCGTGTCCAAGCTCGTAGCCGGCAGGGAAAAGGACCACGCCTTCGCCGATGCGCTGATTCGGGCCGGGCTCGTCGACCCAGCAGTGGTCGCGGAGCGGATCGAGATGGTCGACGTGCATCCACTGGCGCGGAAACGACTGAGGGAGTGGATCGCCAGCTACCTGCCCGCGACCTGACGGCTGCGTTGTGCGGAGGGTGTGGGATTCGAACCCACGAAGACATCGCTGCCTTACCGGTTTTCAAGACCAGCGCCATCGGCCACTAGGCGAACCCTCCCGGACCGCCACCCGAGGGTGCGCGGCCGTGAACAGTCTGCCACGGCACCCGGCGGCCGGCTCGCCGTCCCTCCCCGAAAAGCGCCGGCCAAGCGGCAGCCGCAGCGTCCACTGTGGCGTTGATCGACTCGGCTTCCCTGAAACCGGGGCGTCCGGCGCGTCGGGATGCCCCGGTTTCCCGGAAGCCGAGTTGATCACGTCGGGTGCGCCTGCGGCGTCGGCGCGGGTCAGGTAAGACTGGGGTCCATGCGAGCCATCACCGTTCCGCAGCCCGGTGGACCCGACGCGCTGGTCTGGGCCGAGGTCCCCGATCCCGAGCCCGGCCCGGGCGAGGTGATCGTCAGCGTCCGGGCCAGCGGGGTCAACCGCGCCGACCTGCTGCAACGGCAGGGGCACTATCCGCCGCCGCCGGGCGCGCCCGCGTACCTCGGTCTGGAGTGTTCCGGGGTGATCGACGCGATCGGCCCGGAGGTGACCGGGTGGGCGGTCGGCCAGGAGGTCTGCGCGCTGCTGGCCGGCGGCGGGTACGCCGAGCGGGTCGCGGTGCCCGCCGGCCAACTGCTGCCGGTGCCGGCCGGCGTGGACCTGGTCGACGCGGCGGCGCTGCCGGAGGTGGCCTGCACGGTCTGGTCGAACGTGGTGGGGGTGGGCCGGCTCGGTGCCGGCGACACGCTGCTGGTGCACGGCGGGGGCAGCGGGATCGGCACGTTCGCGGTCCAGTTAGGGGCGGCGCTCGGTGCCACGGTGCTGGCGACCGCCCGTACGGCGAAGCACGCCCGGCTGCGCGAGCTGGGCGCGGCACACACGATCGACTACCGGGAGCAGGACTTCGTCGAGGAGGTCCGCAAGGCCACCGACGGCCACGGCGCGGACGTCATCCTCGACATCATGGGCGCGTCGTACCTGGGTCGGAACGTCGCCGCCCTGGCGACCGGCGGTCGGCTCGTGGTGATCGGGATGCAGGGTGGCCGCAAGGGCGAGCTGGATCTCGGGGCGTTGCTGGCCAAGCGGGCCAGCGTGTCGGCGACCGCGCTGCGCTCCCGGCCGCTGGCGGAGAAGGCGGAGATCGTCCGGGGCGTACGCGATGAGGTGTGGCCGTTGGTCGCGGCCGGCGCGGTCCGCCCGGTGGTGGACCGGCGGCTGCCGATGGCCGAGGCGGCCGAGGCGCACCGGCTGGTGGAGTCGAGCGACCACGTCGGGAAGGTGCTACTCACCCTCGGGTGAGGCGGGCGGCAGCAGGAGGCGGGCACCCGGGCCTTCCTTGGCGAGGTTGTCGCCGGGGTTGTTGAGCATGCAGCGTTGCAGGGACAGGCAGCCGCAGCCGATGCAGCCGTCCAGGTCGTCGCGGAGCTTGGTGAGCAGCCGGATCTTCTCGTCCAGCCGGCCGCGCCAGCTCGCGGAGAGCCGCGCCCAGTCGGCCGGGCTGGGCGTACGCCCTTCGGGCAGCGATTCCAGCGCCTCGCGGATCTCGTCGAGCGAGACGCCGACCTGCTGGGAGATCCGGATGAAGGCGACCCGCCGCAGCTCGGCGCGGGCGTAGCGGCGCTGGTTGCCGCCGGTGCGGTCGGCGCGGATCAGGCCGAGCCGCTCGTAGTAGCGCAGCGCCGACGGCGCCACCCCGGACCGCGCGGACAGGTCCCCGATCGTCAATGAGTCCTGCATCACCCGGTCCTTGAGTTGAAGCACACTTTAAGTCACACAGTAGTGGCATGACCACCGCACTCACCACCGACACCGGTGCCCGGCTCCCCGGCCTGATCCGGCGGCTGACCGGCGACGAGAAGCACGCGCCGAGCGCGCACTCCACGATCGACGTCCTTCAGGTCCTCTACGACCGGGTGCTGCGGATCACCCCCGACACCGTCGACGCCCCGGAGCGGGACCGGTTCCTGCTCTCCAAGGGGCACGGGCCGGCCGCGTACTACGCGGTGCTCGCCGCCCACGGCTTCATTCCGGAGGACTGGCTCGACGACCTGGGCGGGCCGCAGAGCCGCCTCGGCCACCACCCGGACCGGGTGCTGGTGCCGGGTGTGGAGATCGGCTCCGGCTCGCTCGGCCACGGCCTCGGGCTGGGCGTCGGCACCGCCCTCGGCCTGCGCGCGCAGGGCCTGCTCACCCCCCGGGTGTACGTGCTGCTCGGCGACGCCGAGCTGGACGAGGGATCCAACCACGAGGCGATCGCGTACGCGGGGGCGACCGGCCTGGACAGCCTGACCGCGATCGTGGTCGACAACTCGTCGGCCACGCACGGGTGGGCGGGCGGCATCGCCAGCCGGTTCACCGTCAACGGGTGGACCGCCGACACGGTCGACGGCCGGGACCACACCGCCCTGTACGCGGCGCTCACCGGGCACCGGCCGGGACGGCCGCACCTGGTGGTCGCCCGCGTCGAGAGCAAGGGATGACCACGATGCGTACCGCCTTCATCGACACCACCATCGACCTGCTCGACGAGGATCCGCGCACCGCACTCGTGCTGGCCGACATCTCGGTCAGCCAGTTCGCCCCGGCCGGGCGGCGGCACCCCGACCGGGTGCTCAACGTCGGCATCCGGGAGCAACTGATGATCGGCGTGGCCGGCGGGCTCGCCCTGACCGGGCTGCGGCCCATCGTGCACTCGTACGCGACGTTCCTGGTGGACCGGGCGTACGAGCAGATCAAGTTGGACCTGGACCACCAGGGCGTGGGCGCCGTCCTGGTCAGCATCGGCGGCTCGTACGACGCCGCGGAGGAGGGCCGGACCCACCAGTCACCGGGTGACGTGGCGCTGTTCGACTCGCTCGGCGACGGCTGGACCGTGCGGGTGCCCGGTCACCCGGATGAGGTCGCCCCGCTGCTGCGGCACGCTGCCCGCACCGACGACGCCGTCTACCTGCGGCTGAGTGAGCCGCGCAACGACCGGGCGTACCCGGAGGCCGACCGACTCCGGGTACTGCGGCGAGGGACGCCGGACGCGCCGCTCGTGGTGGCGGTAGGGCCGATGCTGGACGCGACCATGGCGGCGACGGAGGGGATGGACGTGACGGTCGCGTACACCCACACGCCCCGGCCGTTCGACACGGACGGCCTGCGGGCGCTGGCCGGGACCGAGGTGGTGCTCGTCGAGCCGTACCTGGCCGGGACGTCGAGCGCGGTCGTCGACCGCGCACTGGCGGACGTACCCCATCGGCTGCTCGCCCTCGGCGTGGGCCGGGCGGATCTGCGCCGGTACGGCGACGCGGCCGACCACATCCGGTGGCACGGGCTGGACGCCGCCGGCCTGCGGCGGTCGATCAGCGGGTTCCTGGGATCAGCGCGCGGGTGACGCGACGGGACGGCGGCGGGCGCGCTCACGGCCGAGGATCCAGATCGCCTCGACGCCGTCCTTCCAGGTGATCTTCTTGCCCTCTTCGCGGCCCCGGGCCCGGTAGCTGATCGGCACCTCGTACGGGCGGATCCGGCGGCGCAGCAGCTTGCCGGTCACCTCGGCCTCCATGCCGAAGCCCCGCGAGCGCACCTCCAGCGACCGGTACAGCTCGACCGGCATCAGCTTGAAGCAGGTCTCCAGGTCACCGATGTACGAGTTGAACAGGACGTTCGCCGCCATCGTGACGCCCTTGTTGCCCATCACGTACCAGAAGCTGTAGGCGCTGTGGCTGCCGAACGTGCGATTGCCGTAGACGACCGTGGCCCGCCCGTCGAGCACCGGGGCGAGCAGCTTGGGGATGTCCTGCGGGTCGTACTCCAGATCGGCGTCCAGGATGACCATGTATTCGCCCTCGGCGCTGTCCACCGCCGTCTTGATGGCCGCGCCCTTGCCCGCGTTGCGCTGGTGCGTGATCACCCGCAGGCGCGCGTCGTCGGCACGACCGAGGACCTCGCCGGTGCCGTCGCGGCTGCCGTCGTCGACCACGACCAGCTCGATCTCGCAGGGGTAGTCCACCGCCAATGCCTGCTTGAGGGCATCCGCGATGCGTTCTTCCTCGTTGTAGACCGGCATGAGGATCGAGAGCTTCACGGGAATCTCCACGGTGGCGACAACACGTCGGGCATAGCCTAGCCTGGCTGGTCAGCCCAACGGCGGCCGCCACCGCCGGACAGCCGGCGTGGCGATTTCAGCCCGATGGTGTTTACTTCCCGCCATGTCGGCTGCCGGCTCCCTGTTCGCGGTGCTCCCCGCCGCCTCGGTGCTCCTGCTCACGATCGCGTCGACGCCGCGTGGGACGGCCGCGGTGGCCCCGACACGGCTCGCCGCGGTGCGCGCCGCCCTGCTCACCGGGGCGTACGCGGTGCTCGTGGTTGAGGTGCTCGGCGCGCTGCACGCGCTGAACCGGCCGGCGTTCGTCGCCTCCTGGCTGCTCTTCCTCCTTGCCGCCGCGACGGCGGTGGCGCTGCGCCGACGTCGGGACGTCCCGGCCGCCGGCCCGGCCGCCGCGACGCCGCGCCCGGTGCCGGTCGGCGCGGCGGTGACCGCCGCCGCCGGACCGGACACGCCCGCCCCGGCCGCCGACCACGACCTGGTGGGCGGGCGCGACGCCGCACCGACCCGGACCCAGGGAGTACGCGCCAGACTGCTCGCCCGGGCAGCGGAGAGGTGGCGCACGGCGGGTCGGGCCGAACGGCTGCTCGTCGGCGGCATCGGCGGCCTGGTGCTGGTGGAGTTGCTGATAGCACTGTTGGCGGAGCCGAACAACTTCGACTCGCAGACGTACCACCTGCCGAAGGTCGAGCACTGGGTGGCTCAGGGCGACCTCGACTTCTGGCCCACCGCCATCCACCGGCAGGTGACCATCCCGCCCGGCGCCGAGTACCTGCTGCTGCACCTGCGCCTGCTGACCGGCGGTGACGCGCTCCACAACCTGGTGCAGTGGGCCGCCGGAGTGCTCTGCCTGCTGGTGGCTGCCCGCATCACCGCCCAGCTCGGCGGCGGCCGACGAGCGCAGTTGATCACCGCGTTCGTGCTGGCCAGCACCCCGATGGTCGCGCTTCAGGCGACCAGCACGCAGACCGACCTGGTGTGCGCGGCGTGGGTGGCCTGCGCGGCGACCCTCGCGCTGGACGGACTGCGGCGGCGGACCGGCTGGGGAACCGTACTCGGTCTGGGGGCGGCCACCGGGTTGACCGCGGTGACCAAGACGAGTGGCCTGATCGCGGTGGGTCCGCTGCTGGTGCTCTGGGGTCTGGCCCAGCTCCGGCTGGCCCTGGCCGACCGGGCCTCCGCCGCCGAGGCGGCGGGTCGGGCCTCGACGGCCGCCGGTCCGGTGCGGCCGGTGGTCCGGGTGGTCACCGGTTCGGCGCTGATCCTGGCGGTGGCGGCGTTGGTCGTCGGGCCGTTCCTGGCCCGGGTGACGGCCGAGTTCGGGCACCCGTTGGGCCCGCCCCGGCTGCGCGAGTCGATCCCGATGGAACGGCACGACCCGGCCTCGATCCTGGTCAACGCGCTGCGCATCGGGCACACGGCATTCGACACGCCTCTCGCGCCGCTGCGGACCGCCGGCGCGGACGCGATCATCGGCGGCGCGGAGGCGATCGGCGTCGACCCGCAGGACCGGGCGATCACCTTCGGCCGGGAGGTGTTCCCGGTGCCGGCCTGGTACCCGGACGAGGACCGGGTGGCGTTCCCGATCGCCGGGTCGCTGGCGCTGATCGGCGCGCTGGTCGCCCTCGTCCGTCCACGCCGGATCGATCCCGCACAGGTCGGGCCGCTGCGCGCGTACGCCGTGGTGGTGCTGGCCGCCGTGCTGCTGCACACCTCGATGATCAAGTGGCAGCCGTGGGGCAACCGGCTGATCCTCTACGCCCTGGTGCTCGCCGTACCGCTCGCCGGGGTGTGGTTGGACTCGGTGCTGCGGCGTGGCGGCGACCGGGCGGGTCGGGGGCGACGCTCGGTGGCCGCCGTGGCGACCGCCGTCGTGCTGGCCACCTCGGCGCTGGCCGGGGTGCTCGCGCTGTCGTACGGCTTTCCGCGCCGGCTGGTCGGCACCGGGTCGGTCTTCACCACCTCGGACTGGGACACCCGGTTCCTGCGCCGACCCGAGTGGGCCGACGAGTTCCGTTGGGCCGCGGCGGCGGTCCGCGACAGCGGCGCCCGCCGGATCGGGCTGGTGGAGCGGAACGACGACTGGGAGTACCCGTGGTGGCTGCTGCTGCGCCAGCCGGACGGCCGCTCACCGGAGCTGGTGTCGTTGCAGTCGGTCCTGCCGGAACGCCCGCCCGCCGACCCGGCCTCGGTGGACGCGATCGTCTGCACCGGCAGCCGACCGACCTGCGCCAAGCTGGTCCCGGCCGGGTGGCGGTTGGAGTTCCGCGACTACGTCGGCTACGCCCTACCGCCGGGCCGCTGAGCGACCACAGGTGAGGGCCCCGCACGTACGGCGTGCGGGGCCCCTCCGGTCACTTGACGCGCGGGATGAGAATCAGCCGGGCGGCACCCTTGTCGCCGTCCTTGACCCCGGCGACACCGAGCTTCGTGCCGACCTTGACCTCACTGGGCTGCACGGTCGCCCGCTTCTCGACGACCCGCAGGTCGTCGCCGAAGGTCCACGTCATCGTGAACCCGTCGGTGGACTTGACGGTCATCGAGTCGCCGTCGACGGCGGTCACCTCGCCGCGCTGGACGGCGACGGTCTGCGTGCCGTTCTCCTTGGTCTGCACCACCGCCTCGCCGTGCAGGGTGTTCTTACGCAGCAGCACGCGGGCCTGACGGCGCTTGCGCCACTCCTCGCCGCGCTTCTGCTTACCCTTCTCGGCGGCCGTGGGGGAGGGCTCGGGCGTCGCCGGGGCGGCGACGGTCTGCACGTCCAGGTCGGCGGCGTCGAAGCCCATCGCGGTCAGCGCCTGACCCTCCACACCCATCGCCGCCGCGACCTCGACCGCCGCGTCCCGCGCGGGCTGGCTGGCCACCTCGGCCGCGCCGCACCCGCTGACGCCGAGCGCCACCGCCGCGAACAGTGCCGTGGTGCCGGTGACGAATCCCCAACGTGGCATGACTCTCCCTCTCGTCCGTGGAGCCCTCAGCCTTCCCGGCAAGGACGAGCGGACCGTCAGACCGATGTTCGGGTCCGGTAAGGATCCCCGGGCAGCCGGACCGTGAAGGCGGCGCCGCCCTCGGGCGCGTGACCCGCGACGATCTCCCCGCCGAGCCGGCGGACCAGCCCGGCGGCCAGCGCCAGCCCGAGCCCGCTGCCCACCTTGCGCACCCCCCGGTACCGCTCGTGCAGCGCCCCGCGCTCGAACGCCACCGCCAGGTCGTCGTCGGTGAAGCCGGGCCCGCCGTCGCGGACCTCCAGCACCCCGCCGGCCGCCGGGTCCGCGCCGACCGGCCGGACCGCGAGCACGACGGGCGCACCCGGGGGTACGACCCGCAGCGCGTTCTCCAACAGCCCGTCCAGCACCTGCCGGATCCGTCCCGGATCGGTGTACGCGGACACCGGCTGACCGGGCGCCTGGAGGCGGAACGGCACACCCACCGCGGCGCACCGGCCGGACCAGGTCGGTTCGGCGTCGGCGGCCAACCGGGTCAGGTCGACGGGTACCGGTTCCAGCGGGAAGTCGGCCGCCTCCAACCGGGCCAACGCCAACAGGTCGCCGATCAGCCGGTCGAGGTGCTGGGCCTCGGCCAGCATGGTCCGACCGGTGTCGGCACTGCCGTCCCCGTCGATCACCCCGTCGGCCAGCGCCTCGGCGTACCCCCGGATCGCGGTCAGCGGGGTGCGCAGCTCGTGCGACACGGAGAGCAGGAACTCGCGCTGCCGCCCCTCGCTGGTGGTCAGCGCGGCGGCCAGGCCGTTCAACGCCTCGGCCAGGTCGGCGACCTCGTCCGGCGGCTCGACCGGCACCCGTACCGCGCGGTCCCCGGCACGCAGTCGGGCGGCGGCGGTGGCCGCGACGCGGATCGGCCGGGCCAACCGGCGGGCCAGCAGGAGACCGGCCACCACGCCGGCGGCCAGCCCGGCGAGCAGCGGCAGCCAGAGACTGAGCAGCACCTGCGCCCACAGCCCGTTCGACGTGGCACGGGAGAGCACCACCCCGTTGCCACCGGGCAGCGCGCGGCCCTCCACCAGCGCGCGGTGGCCGTTGACCGGCCGACGGGCCGACACGTTGCGGCCCTGCCCGATCCGCTGCACCACGCGCGGCGGCAGACCCGGCCGGTCGACGGTCCCGCGCCGGATCAGGTACGCGTCGATGCCCTGGTCGCGGAGTTGCTGGATGAGCCGCTCCTCGTCGGCGGCGCGTCCCCGGTCCAGCCGGGTCCGCAGCACCTCGGCGGCGAGTCGCGCCTGGGCGGCGAGGGCGTCCTGGTCGCGTCGCTCCGCGCCCCGGATCGCCAACGGCACCGCGACGATCGCCGTGACGAGCACCGACACCAGCGCCACCGCACAGGTGACCAGCACCGCGCGGGCGGTCAGCGTCCGGCCGAGTCGGCGACGCCGGGGGGTGGTCGGCGGTCGGTCGCCGAGCACCGGCAGTGCCATGGTCGGCGACTCGACGCGCGCCGGCTGCTCAGGCATCGACCGCGTACCCCACGCCGCGGTGGGTACGGATGACGCTGGCCGGGCCGAGCTTCGCGCGTACCTGGGCGACGTGCACGTCCACCGTGCGGGTGCCGGCGTGTGCCGCGTACCCCCAGACCCCGGCCAGCAACTCCTCGCGGGTGAAGACCCGTCCCGGCCGGGCCATGAGATGGGCCAGCAGGTCGAACTCGGTCGAGGTGAGCTGCACCGGTACGCCGCCGGCGGTGACCGTCCGGCGGGCCGGGTCGAGGGTCACCGGGCCGACGACGCGCGGACGTTCCGCGCCCTCCGGGCCACCAGCCGTGCGGCGCAGCACGGCGCGTACCCGGGCGACCAGCTCGCGTGGGCTGAACGGTTTCGTCACGTAGTCGTCGGCGCCCAGTTCCAGCCCGACGATCCGGTCGACCTCGTCGTCGCGGGCGGTGAGGAAGATGACCGGCGTCCAGTCGCCGGCCTCGCGCAACCGTCGGCAGATCTCGGTGCCCGGCAGGCCGGGCAGGGCGATGTCCAGGACGCAGGCCACCGGGCGCAGCCGGCGGGCGGCGTTCAGGCCGGCCTCACCGTCGCGTTCCAGGTGGACGCCGAACCCGTCGCGGCCCAGGTAGAGCCGGACCAGGTCGGCGATGGCCGGCTCGTCCTCGACCACGAGGACGAGCCCGCGGTGCGGCGGTTCCAGAGTCACCGGCCCATGATTGCCGACCCGGTGGTCCGGCGCGATCGGTGCGTGTTCGAGTTCGGTAAAGGCAGTCGTCAGCGTGCGACGGCGGGGCGGAACACGCTGGGCCGTACGGCGGCGGGCTGGTCGCCGATGGTGGCCAGGACCCGTTCGCGGGGTGCCCGCAGGCGGGTCCGGAAGGCGTGGTTGAGCAGCGCGTCGAGCTGCCACACCTGCTTCGGGTGGGCGGTACGGATGAGGAACCGCTCGCGGATCCCGTCGATCGCGGTCGCGGCCAGCTCGACCGAGTGCAGCCGCGGGTCGGGGCTCCACGTGACGTTGCTCAGCTCGCGCAGTTCGGTGTTGAGGTGCAGGCGGAGCCGGTGCAGGAGTCGGGTCTGCTGGGTGACCACCAGTCGGCGGTGGGTGAGCAGCAACAGGTAGTCGCCGGTGACCGGGCGGTCGGGGCGGCTGCAACGGGTGACCAGGATGGTCGCGTCACCGGAGCCGACGCAGCGGCGGAACACCGGCATGTGCCGGCTCACGGTCTGCACGGCGAGGCCGGCCTCGGTGGCGGCCGGGAGGAACGTTCGGGAGAAGACGTCCATGACCTGCCCAACGACGCCCCCGACGGGGTGACGTGGGTCACGGCGGAATTTTGGAAGTTCCACGCCGGCCCGTCGCACTGCCTGTCCGATTTCCGACCCGGACGGATGCCGGTCAGCTTTCCGGCTGAAGTGGGCTGGCGGCGAACAGCTCGGCCAGCCACCCGGGCACCGCCTCGGCGTACTCCGCGCGGGCCGGGTCGGTCGTGTCCAGAGCCCGTCGCCAGGAGAGCGACCGGCTGACCGCGCCCAGGTTCATCGCCAGGTCGGTGGCCTCGACGAGGACGTGGCGGTCGTACCGGTCGGTCCACGCCTCCAGATAGGCGTCGCGCAACCGGGCCAGGCCGGCGTCGTCCGCCGACAGCGCGGTGGCGTACCGGATGGAACGCAGGGTCACCAGCAGCGTGCCGAACGGGTGCGCCACCGAGGCGTCCCCCCAGTCGAAGTAGCGGTACCCGGTCGGACCGGCGAAGACGTTCCCGTCGTGCAGGTCGTCATGCTGCACGGTGGCCTCGATACCGAGGTCCGCGAGCCGACGGCACCGCTGCGCGTACGCCGGAAGCTCCGCCCGCAACCGCTCGTACGTCTCGACGGTCAGCCCGCCCTCCGCACCGACGCGCAGCGACCCGGCGTCGTCGAGCAGGTCGGCGAGCAGCCCGGCCAACACCTCCGGACGGTGGTCCGGCACGCCGAGGGCGACCAGGTCGTCGACGTACGGCGCGGTGGCGAGTTGCAGTGCCGCGTACCCGGGCAGCGCCCGCTCCCAGTGCGTCAGGTCGGGATCGCGGCCCAGCACGTCGCGCAGCGACTCCCCGCCGTCGGGAAGCAGCGACCAGCCCCGCTCCCGGTCCACCCCGATCGGGGTCAGCACCCGCTCGGGCGTCAGCGTGGCCAGCGTCGCGAGCAGGACCGCCTCGTGTGTGGTGCCGGAGTTGTTGGCCTTGAACCAGACCGGCCCGTCGTCGGTCGGCACCCGCCAGACCAGCGACCACGGCCGGACCCGGGACTCGACCGGCCCGGTGACCCGTCGGCCGGTGCCGGCGAGCTGCTCGTCGATCCAGGACCGGGCCTGCCGCTGCCACGCTTCGCTGGACCAGTCGGAGGTGGGCGCACCGGCGATCGTCGTCACGATGGGCACCCTAGGCGGCGTGCCCGGCCTGGGGCGAGACCATTTTCCGCCCGGCGCTCGCGGGCCGAGCGGCCGCCGCGTCGACGGTCAGACCAACTCGACGATCGTCGCGTTGGCCATGCCGCCGCCCTCACACATGGTCTGTAGGCCGTAGCGGATTCCGTTGTCCCGCATGTGCGCCAGCATCGTCGTCATGATCCGCGCGCCGGAGCCACCGAGCGGGTGCCCGAGGGCGATCGCCCCGCCGCGTGGGTTCAGCCGCTCCGGGTCCGCCTCGGTCTCCGCCAGCCAGGCGAGCGGTACGGGAGCGAACGCCTCGTTCACCTCGTACACCCCGATCTCCTCGATGCCCAGCCCCGCGCGGCGCAGCGCCTTCGCGGTGGCCGGGATGGGCGCGGTGAGCATGGTGACCGGATCGTCGGCGGCGACCACCGCGGTGTGGATGCGCGCCAGCGGGCGCAGGCCATGCCGGCTGGCCCAGTCGGACGTGGTCACGGCGAGCGCGGCGGCGCCGTCGGAGATCTGCGACGCGGACCCGGCAGTGACCACACCGTCGGTGCGGAACGGGGTGGGCAGTTCGGCGAGCCGGTCCAGCGAGGTGTCCCGACGGATGCCCTCGTCGGCCGCGAACGTGCCGCCGTCGTCGAGGGGTACCGCCGCCAGCTCCGGGTCGAACGCCCCGGCGTCCTGCGCGGCGGCGGCCTTCTCGTGGCTGGCGAGCGCGAACTCGTCGAGCTGGGTACGGGAGAAGCGCCAGCGCCGCGCGATCAACTCGGCACCGACGCCCTGGTTGAAGGGGAGCGGCGCGTCGTCGGCGAAACCCTCCACCCCCCGGTAGCGGGCGCGGAGCTGATCGCTGAACGGCATGCCGTCCGCCACGCTGGAACCCATCGGCACCCGGGTCATCGACTCGACCCCGCCGGCGACCACCAGGTCGGCCTGGCCGGAGAGCACGGTCGCGGCGGCGAAGTGCAGAGCCTGCTGGCTGGAGCCGCACTGCCGGTCCAGCGTGGTGCCCGGCACCGCCTCCGGCCAACCGGCGGCGAGGACGGCGTTGCGGGCGATGTTCCACGACTGCTCGCCGACCTGGGACACGCAACCCCAGAAGACGTCGTCGACCTGTGCCGGGTCCAGGCCGGTGCGCTCGGCGAGAGCGCGCAGCACGTGTGCCGACAGGTCGACCGGGTGGACCCCGGCGAGGCTGCCCTTGCGCCGCCCGACCGGGGTGCGTACCGCGCCGACGATGACCGCGTCACTCATCTTTACTCCCCGGTAACTTGGCTGCCCTGATCCTACGTCGTCGGTGGACCGGTCGTTCGTCCCCGGGCATGCTGGGCGGGTGGATGACATCACCGGATCCCGGCAGTGGCGGGTGCCGTCGAGCCTGCCAGCGGCGAAGCTGGCCGGTGCCGTTCTGCTGATCGCCCTCGGCCTGCTGTTCGCCGACGGCGACCCGGTGCGGCTGGTCGTGGCCGCCGTGGCCGCCGTCGCGCTGGCCGTCTGGGCGCTACGCGACCTGGTGGCGCCGGTCCGGCTCGCGGTCGACCCGGCGGGGCTCACCGTCATCCGCGGCTTCGCCGGCCGGCAGCTGCTGCCCTGGTCGACCGTCGAGGCGATCAGGGTGGACCGCCGCCAACGGTGGGGGCTGAGCGGCGAGATCCTGGAGATCGACGCGGGCGAGTCGCTGCACCTGTTCGGCAGGTACGACCTGGGGGCCACCCCGGAAGAGGTGGCCGGGGCACTGCGGGCCGCCCGCCCGGTCAGCTGAGCAGTTGCGCGGTACGGAAGATCACCAGGGCGAGCAGGATCAGCAGGATGACTGCGGTGCCGGCGACCTGCACCGGCGTGCGCCGGGCGGGTGGCGCGTACGCCAGCACCAGCGCGATCGCCGCGCCGAACACCAGACCGCCGAGGTGCCCGGGGATCGAGATGCCCGGCACGGTCAGCGTGAACACCAGGTTGATCACCAGGACGGGCAGCACCTGTGAGACGTCCCGGCCGAGCTTGCGGCCGACGATGATCAGCGCGGCGAACAGGCCGAAGACGGCGGTGGAGGCACCGGCGGTGGCCGCGTTCTGGGCGCTGAACAGGTAGGCCGCCACGTTGCCGCCGAGGCCGGCGATCAGATACAGCGCGCCGAAGCGCAGCGGCCCGAGGTTGACCTCCAACGAACGGCCGAGAATCCACAGCGCCCACATGTTGAGCAGCAGGTGGATCACGCCGTAGTGCAGGAACATCGCGGTGACCAGGCGATACCACTGGCCCTCGGCGACGCCGCCGAGCGTGCCGTCCGGCAGGACCGCCAGCCCGATCACCGAACCCCAGTTGGTGAGCGGGGTGCCGCTGCCCATCAGCCCGCCGAAGCCGGAGCCACCCATCACCGCGTCACCCGTCCGGGCAGAGGCGACGGAGAGCAGGAAGAACAGCACGTTCAGGGCAATGAGCGCCTTGGTGACGTAGCCGTGCCGGCCGGCGGCACCGCCACCGAAGGCGGTACGCGCCGGCCGGACACTACGACGTCCCTCGTTGACGCACTCCGGGCACTGGTGCCCGACGGACGCCTCTCGCATGCACTCCGGGCAGATCGGCCGGTCGCAGCGGGTGCACCGGATGTAGGTCTCCCGTCCGGGGTGCCGGTAGCAGACCGGGGTGGTCGGCGGGGACTCGCTCACCGGCTCGACCCTCCGTCCACCACCGCGCGACCCACCGACGCCGGCCGGCGCGGTGCTCCGGAGCGCTCAATCATGCGAGCAAAGGTACCTCGCGGTTTCGTCAGGCAGCAGACCGCTCGATCTCGACCCGCTCGATGACGACATCCTGCAGCGGACGGTCGCTCGGGCCGGTCGGGGTGTTCGCGATCGAGTCGACGACCTTCACCGACTCCTCGTCGGCCACCTGGCCGAAGATGGTGTGCCGGTTGTTGAGGTGCGGCGTCGGGGACACGGTGATGAAGAACTGCGAACCGTTGGTGCCCGGTCCGGCGTTCGCCATCGCCAGCAGGTACGGACGGTCGAAACGCAGGTCCGGGTGGAACTCGTCGGCGAACTTGTAGCCCGGCCCGCCCCGACCGGTGCCGGTCGGGTCGCCCATCTGGACCATGAAACCGCTGATCACACGGTGCGAGATGGTGCCGTCGTAGTACGGCCCGTTGCCCGGCTGACCGGTGCGCGGGTCGGTGTACTCACGGTTGCCCTCGGCCAGGTCGACGAAGTTGCGGACGGTCTTCGGCGCGTGGTTCGGGAAGAGCTCCAGCCGGATCGGGCCAGCGTTGGTGTGCAGGGTGGCGTAGACAGCCTCGGCCACGGGTACTCCTCACTCGTTGGTCAGTTCCATGCGGATCCTCCCATGTGCCCGATCTGGCATCGCGGAGGCATCCGAAGGTGGAGGATGACGAAGGAACAACTCCCAGGAGGTAGGACCGTGTTTGGAATCGGGCGGCGTCAGTCCCAGGGTCAGCTCGCCAAGGCAGAGCTGAACCAGAGCATCAGCCACCTGATGCAGGCAGCCAACCACGCAGCCAAGGGCGCCGGCGCTTCGGTCGGCCCGCGGGTCCAGGCGGCCCGCGGCTACGTCGGGCCGGCTGCGGTGAAGGTGCGCGACCGCGCGTCGACCGGTTGGGGGACGACACTCACCACGCTGGCACCGCTGGCCGCGGCGGCCCGTGACGGCGCCGCGCAGGCAGGGCCGCTGACCAGGAAGGCCAAGTCGAAGACCATGCGGATCACGGGGAAGAAGAAGCAGCCGCGCCGTCGCGGTTCGAAGATGACCGGCCTGCTGGCCGCGGGCGCCATCGCCGGCCTGGTCGGCGCGGTCGCCCTGCGCCGCCGGCGCGAGCAGCAGGAGTGGGCCGAGTACGACCCGACCCGCACCCTGGAGCCGATGCGCAACGAGGTCGACTCGATCGAGGTGCGCACCCCGGCCGCGACCAAGGGGTCCGACGGGTCGGCCATCTCCGGGATGACCGGCGCGGGCAGTTCGGCGGTGGCCGGCGGCGACAGCGCCAGCACCACCGCTGCGGCCAAGCCGACCGCCATCCGCCCGACCGACAAGGTGCCGTCGGTCGCCGAGGGCGCCAAGGACGTGTCGGGACGCCCGACCGACGACCTCACCAAGGCGCTGGGCAAGGACACCGCCCGTACCAACGGTCGCCGCTAACCCCCGACATCAGCGCGACGAGCGCCGGCACGCGGGCTTGCCCCGCTCGCCGGCGCTCCGCGCGTCGACGTCCGCCGCGCGGGCCGGTCAGAGCCAGCCGTTGCGGCGGAACCAGCGGTAGAGGGCCAGCGAGACGGCGAGCATGAGGGCCAGAGCCACCGGATAGCCGTACGTCATCTTCAGCTCGGGCATGTTCTCGAAGTTCATGCCCTCGACGCCGGCGATTGACGTCCAGACCGCGGCGATGGCCGCCCAGGCGGCGATCTTGCGCATGTCGTTGTTCTGGTCGACGGTGACCTGGGCCAGCCGCGCCTGAAGGATCGAGTTCAGCAGGTCGTCGTACGAGTTCACCTGCTCGACGGTGCGGCTCAGGTGGTCCTGCACGTCCCGGAAGTACTTGCGGATCTCCTTGGGCACGTCCCGGTTGACCTGCGAGGTCAGGTTCATCAGCGGACGCTGCAACGGAATCACCGCCCGCTTGAACTCCACCAGCTCCCGCTTCATCTGGTAGATCCGCTGGATGCGCCCGTGGCTGTTGCGGTCGAAGACCTCGGCCTCCAACTGGTCCAGGTCGTCCTCGAGCTGCTCGGCCACCTCCAGGTAGAGGTCGACCACCCGGTCGGTCACCCCGTACGCCACCGCCCACGGGCCCTGGAGCAGCAACTCCTGCTTGGTCTCCAGGTCGGCGCGGACCGGGGAGAGCCGGCAGGCGTCCCCGTGCCGGACACTGATCAGGAAGTTCGGGCCGATGAAGAGCATCACCTGACCGGTCTCGACGACCTCGGAGGTCTCGGTCAGCTCGGTGTGCTCGCAGTACCGGGCGGTACGCAGCACCAGGAAGCTGACGTCGCCGAAGCGCTCCAGCTTGGGCCGCTGCTCGGCCTTCACGGCGTCCTCGACGGCCAGCTCGTGCAGGCCGTACGTCTCCGCGATGGCGGTCATCTCGGCCAGCTCGGGCTGGTGCAGCCCGATCCAGACGAAGCCGTGCTCCTCGCGGCGGGCGGCCTCCAGGGCCTCGGCGTACGTCCAGTCGCCGGGCTGCCGCTTGCCGTCGACGTAGAGCGCGCAGTCGACCACTCCGCTGCGCCCGGTGCCGGTGGATGCCGGGGTGGGTGGTGAACCGTCGGCGTTGAGCATCCGGGTCATCGCCCGGACCGGGGACGGCCACGCTCGGGGTCGCAGCACCCGGGATGTGTTCGACGGCACCGTCCGGCCCCGCTCTGCCCGATCCGTCATCACGACACCTCCCCGCGCTCGCCTGCGGCTTGCAGGCTACGCCGATGGTGGACATCGGCAGGTGTGACGGCGGTCGCGGGTGCGGCGCCGGGCGGGCCGGGCCGCATCGGGGGGTGAAGGGACGACACGGCCCACCCGGCGCCCGTGGGGGCGGGGGTTGTGCTGCACGCGTGACCCGGGGCGGCCGGGGGTGATCCCCACTACACCCGTCGGATGACGCTCGCAGCATTGTGGGCCGCCGGCCGCCCGCTGGGGAGACCTGGGACGGCCGGCATCGCCTTTTTGTCGGAAACCCGACAGATATTCAGCTTCGGCTGGCCTCGACGGCCTCCGCGAGCCGACGTACGCCCTCGTCGATCCGGTCGGCGGTCACCGCCGAGAAGGCCAGCCGGAGGGCGTGCCGCCCGCCGTCGAGGACGAAGTCACTGCCCTTGACGACGGCGACCCCACGCTCGGCCGCCGCCGGGGCGAGCCGGTCCACCAGCACGTCCTCGGGGAACTCCACCCACAGGAAGTAGCCGCCGTCGGGCTCGACGAACCGGGCCTGCGGCAGGTGCCGACGCAGCGACTCGGCCAGCACCTGGGCGCGCTCGCCCAGCGCCGCCCGGACCGTCTCGATCGAGCGGTCGATGTCGCCGGAGACGCAGAACTGGTGCACGATCGCCTGCGACACCATGCCGGGCGAGATGTAGAGGCTCGTCGCGTTCTTGGCGATGTCGGCGATCAGATCCGCCGGGCCGACCAGGTAACCGACGCGTACGCCCGGGCAGACCGTCTTGGTGAAGCTCGACGCGTGCACGACGACGTTGCGGGTGTCCAGCGAGAGCATCGACGGCAGCGCCTCGCCCCGGAAGCGGATGTCCGCGTACGGGTCGTCCTCGAAGATCGTGAAGTGGTACTCGGCGGCCAGGTCGAGCAGCTCACGGCGCTTCTCCAGCGACAGCGTCACGCCGGCCGGGTTCTGGTAGTTCGGGATGACGTGGGCCAGCCGGGGGCGCACCCCGGACTCGAGCAGCTTGCGCAGCTCGGCGGTGTCCAGACCGTCCGGCTGGACCGTGACGCCGTGCAACT
This sequence comes from Micromonospora sp. bgisy143, assembly GCF_057708145.1. Taxonomy (NCBI): domain Bacteria; kingdom Bacillati; phylum Actinomycetota; class Actinomycetes; order Micromonosporales; family Micromonosporaceae; genus Micromonospora; species Micromonospora sp. bgisy143. Next base: position 118,159 of record NZ_JBYIRN010000013.1, on the reverse strand, counting down.
CGCTGCCCATCCGCTGCAGGTTGAGCAGGGTGCGGTCGTACGTCGGACGCTCGACGACCACCGCGTCCCCGGGACGGATCAGGTGGTCGAAGAGGAACGCGTCGGCCTGCAACGACCCGTTGGTGACCAGCACCTGGTCGGCCGCGACGCCGTGCTTCTCGGCGATCCACTTGCGCAGCGGAACGTAGCCGACGGAGGTGCCGTACGCCGTGACCCCCGCGGGATCGGCGTCGAAGGCGCGTACGGCGGCGGCCTTGAGCCCTTCGACATCGACGATGTCCAGCGAGGGGGCCCCACGGGCAAAGGAGATCAGCTGCTCGGCGGTCATGGATATTGAGCGTACGGGCGGCGGCGGGGGCCGCGTCGACGGCACGGCGATGTCCGCATCCTGAGCCACCGGGACGGGTGACGTGGCGGGACCGGTCGGCGACAGATCAGACCGGAAGTGCCAGCGAGTCGTGCTGCGCCGCCCGGGAGAGGCCGTCAAACTGCACGCCGAGCGAGTCGAGGAGCTGGCTCCAGTCGAAGTAGGAGCGCCACGCCACGATCCGTCCCCGGCGCACGCGGACCACGTCGGCGACCTCCCAACTCACCGACCGGCCGGTCGGCGCGACGGTGCCGTACGGCGAGTGCAGGGTGCCGGTGTGGGTGCCGCCGAGGCGCAGCTCCACGGCCGCGCCGCCGGCCGTACGCACCGAGCCCAGCGGGTCGACCCGCAGGTCCGGAAAGGCACCCGTCCAGGTGCGCAGCAGCGCGGGCAGCTCGATCGGCCGGACCGTGACCCCCGGCATGGCGTAGAACGCCTCCGGGGCGTACAGGTCCGGCAGACGGGCCACGTCCCGCCGCAGGAGCATCGCGTACTGCTGCTCGACCAGGCGCTCCGCGTCACGCATCGGGCCCTCCCCCACGGGCCACGGCGTCTCCGCGCCCGCGAGGGATACCTACCCTTCGATCCGACCCGGCACACCTGCGCGGATCAGGTCGTGGCGGCCACCTGACTCTCCGCCCAGACCCGCATGATGTCCCGTACCGAGATCACCCCGGCCACCTCCCGGCCGTCGAGCACCACCAGGTGTCGGAAGCCACCCCGGGCCATCGCGGCCGCCGCCTCGGAGACCGTCCACTCCGGCCCGGCGTAGACGACGTCCCAGGTGAGGTGGGCGCCGGTGCGTTCGGTGTCGCAGTCGAGACCCGCGCCGATGGCCTTCAACACGTCGCGTTCGGTCATGATGCCGACCCCCTCGGACTCGGGATCGATCACGACCGCCGACCCGACTCCGCGGGCCGACATCATCCGGGCCGCCTGGCGGAGCGTGTGCTCCGGACCGACGACGAGAACCTGGCTGGACATCGCTTCCCGTACCTGCATCACGCATCACCCCTTTGGGACCGTGGCATCCGGTACGGACATGGTCGTCCGTGGATGTTTCCAGGACAAGACCGGACATCGTCGGGATGCGACGTCGCTGGCTACTGTCGACGCGTGTCCACCGAGCCCCTACGCTGCGCCGGCGCGTTGATCGTCGACCGTGACGGCCGCATCTTCTTCCAGCGCCGCTCACCACACCGGCGCCTGTTTCCCGACTGTTGGGACATCGTCGGCGGCCATCTGGAACCGGGCGAGGAGATCGACGAGGCGCTGCGCCGCGAGGTCACCGAGGAGACCGGCTGGTTCGTCTCGGACGTCCTCGGCCAGGTGGGCGAGTACCACTACGTCGGCGACGACGGCCTGGCCCGCGTCGAGTACGACTTCCTGGTCCGGGTGGACGGCGACCTCGGCCACCCGAGGTTGGAGGCGGGCAAGCACACCGAACACCGCTGGCTGGCCGAGCACGAGGTGACCGTGCTGGACGAGAACCGCGACGTCAACGACGGTCTGATCCGGCGGATCGCGGAGGAGGGCTTCGCGCTGCTGCGGTCGATCGGTCGGTGAGCGCCGTCGAGCTGCCGCCGCACCGGGTCGCCGGGCTGCTCGCCCCGGCCGTGGACCGGGTCTTCCGCGCCGGCATGCTCGCCGGCCACGACTGGGGTGGTGCCGAGCTGAGCCAGCGGTACGGCGGACCGGCCGCCACCGGGCTCCTGGTCGAGCTGCGCACCCGCCTGGCGGCACCCGGAGGCACCGTCGACGAGCCCGGATTCGCCGCCGTTACGCGGTACCGCGATCCGGTCGTCAGCCGCCGCGCGGTGGACAAGCAGGTCGCACACGGCATGATCCACCGTCGTCCGGACGGACGGCTCTCCGCCACCGAGCGCGGCACCGCCTTCCTGGGCGAACTGCACCAGGTGCTCGCCGAGGTCACCGAGGAGTTGTGGGCGGGGCACGACGAACGGGTCGCCCGGCTGGCCGCGGCTCTCGGCCGACTCCTGGCGTACGCCCTGGTGCTGGTCGACGAGGACGGTGACCGCGAGTGGCCGGCGTTCGCCGCGATGGCACCCCCGCACGAACCCGACGGCACCCCGTCCGGTGTGCTGCTGCTCAACCGGCTCGGCACGCTGCGCTACCACCGGGCCGACGCGCACGCCGCCGCCTGGACCGCCGCCGGCCACACCGCGTCCAGCGTCACCGCCCTGCCGCCCGGCCCGGAGCGGCTCGCCATCGACCTGGAGACCGACCGACGGGCCGCCGGACCGTACGGCGTGCTGAGCGCCGAGGAGCGGCTGACCATGTTGGCCGACCTGGCAGCGCTGCCGGGCTGACCGGTTGGCCGGAGTCGCCGGGCTCCCCAGGGCTATCCTCCACCGGTGACGGGAGCAGGACGAGGGAGGATGTCGCGATGATCGGAATGGTGCTCGCGGCCGGGGCGGGGCGTCGGCTGCGCCCGTACACCGACACGCTGCCGAAGGCGCTGGTGCCGGTGGACGGCGAGATCACGATCCTGGACATCGCGCTGGGCAACCTCGCCGAGGTCGGGCTCACCGACATCGTGATCGTGGTCGGCTACGCGGCGGACGCGGTCCGCACCCGGCAGGCCGAGCTGGAGAAGAAGTACGGGGTCACGCTCACCCTGGTGCACAACGACAAGGCCGAGGAGTGGAACAACGCGTACTCCCTCTGGCTGGCCCGGGAGCACTTCGCGCGCGGGGTGCTGCTGGTCAACGGCGACACCGTGCACCCGGTGAGCGTGGAGAAGACGCTGCTGGCCGAACGCGGCCCGGGCATCCTGCTCGCGGTGGACACCCTCAAGCCGCTGGCCGAGGAGGAGATGAAGACCACCTTCGACGCCGCCGGCCAGCTCACCCGGATCACCAAGCTGATGGACCCGGGCGAGGCGTACGGGGAGTACATCGGCGCGACGCTGATCGAGCCGCAGGTCGCCGACGCCCTCGCCGACGCGTTGGAGGCGACCTGGCGGCGGGACCCGAACCTCTACTACGAGGACGGCTACCAGGAGTTCGCCGACCGTGGTGGCGAGGTCCGGGCCGCGCCCATCGGTGACGTCCCGTGGGTCGAGGTCGACAACCACGCCGACCTGGCCCGCGCGCGGGAGATCGCGTGCCGCTACTAGCCCGGAGCGTCCTCACCCCGCTGCACATCGACGTGCGACGCGGGGCGGTCGCCGACCTGGCCGCCATCCTGGCCGACGGACGGATCTCCGCCGGCGGCGACGTCGCGGTGGTGGTCGGACCCGGTCAGGGCGCACAGATCGCCGAGCTGATCCGGCCGTCGCTGCGCTCCGCCGACGTGTTCACCGTCGCCGGGGCGACCCTGGACGCCGCCGACGATCTCGGTGGCAAGCTCCGCGCCCGCTCGTACGACGCCGTGGTCGGCATCGGCGGCGGCAAGACCATCGACGTGGCCAAGTACGCGGCCACCCGGCGCGGGCTGCCGATGGTGTCGGTGGCGACCAGCCTCGCCAACGACGGGATCGGCTCCCCGGTGGCCAGCCTCATCACCGACGGGATCAAGGGCTCCTACGGGGTGCACATCCCGATCGCGGTGATCGTCGACCTGGACTTCGTGGAGAGTGGCCCGGACCGGCACAACCGGGCCGGCATCGGCGACGTGATCAGCAACATCAGCGCGCTGGCCGACTGGGAGCTGTCCCGCCAGGTACGCGGCGAGCCGGTGGACGGCCTGGCCGCCTCGCTCTCCCGGGCGGGCGCCGAGGCGGTGCTCCACCACCCCGGCGACATGACCGACGACTCCTTCGTCACCGTGCTGGCCGAGGCGTTGATCTCCAGCGGCCTGGCGATGGCGGTCTGCGGCACCAGCCGACCGTCCAGCGGCGGCTGCCACGAGATCATGCACGCGATCGACTCGCTCTACCCCGGCACCGCCTCGCACGGCGAGCTGGCCGGGCTGGGGGCGCTGTTCTGCACCTGGCTCCGCGGTGACCTGCGCCGCTTCGAGGAGATGTCGGCCTGCCTGGCCCGGCACGGCCTGCCCCGGCTGCCCGCCGAGGTGGCGCTCACCGACGACCAGTTCGTCGAGGCGGTGCAGTTCGCGCCGCGTACCCGCCCGGACCGGTACACCATCCTGGAACACCTGGCCCTGTCGCCTACCGAGACGCGGGAGCGGCTGGCAGACTACGCCGGTGCAATCCGCGACCAGCTTGGCTGACCCCCGTCCCACCGTCGCCGACTTCCACCGGGTCAACCGGGGCGGCGGCCTGTTCAGCGAGTCGATCAGCCAGTGGCTCGGCGCGGTCTTCGCGCTGGTCGCGCAGCGCCTCGGGCTACGCCCGACCGCGCTGACCCTCACCAACCTGGTGCTCGGCCTGGCCACCTCCGTGACCGTGGTCGCGCTCGCCGGCCCGGTCGCCGACGGGGACGTACCGGCCTGGGTGGTCGGTCTGGTCGCCCTGGTCGGCTGGCAGGTGGCGTACTCCCTGGACTGCGCGGACGGGCAGCTCGCCCGGGTCACCGGCCAGGGCAGCCCGGCCGGTGCCCGGATCGACATCCTCTGCGACGTGGCCGCGCAGATCGCCCTGGTGGCCGCGCTGGCCGCCACCGCCGTCGCGCAGGAGCCGTCCACCCCGACCTGGCTGGTGGCCACCTTCGCGGGCACCTGGATGGTCAACCTGGTCACCTCGGTGATGCAGTCCGGCCCGAACGCCGCCAGCATGGTCACCTCGACCTCGCTGCCGGTACGCCTGGTGAAGCTGGTCCGCGACTACGGCGCGGTCATCTTCGTGGCCGCCCTGGTGCTCGCCGTCGCGCCCGCGCTGGTCCTCTGGGTGCTTGTCGCGTTCACCATCGTCAACGGCGGCTTCCTTCTGGCGAGCATCGCCTTCTCCGCCCGAGCCTCCCTGCGCTGACCCCACCCGCTGCGCTGCGCTGCGCCGCGCAAGATCCGCACAACTTCCCCGAAACTGCTGCCTCCTGAATGCGGAAGGCAGCAGTTTCCCTGATGTTGGTAGATCTTGCCGCGCCCATGCGCCGGAAACGACCGCAGTGGTGTCCTGACCGACGCCCGCCGACAAGATCGTGCTCGAACCAGGAAACAGTGCCATCCGACCGTCCCGGAGGCCACTAGATCCTGGTTCGAGCACGATCTTGCGAGGGCACTGGGGCGCGAGGGCACTGGGGCGCGAGGGCACTGGGGCGCGAGGGCACTGGGGCGCGAGGGCACTGGGGCGCGAGGGCACGTGGTGCCGGCGTGGGTCGTCTGGCCGGGTCAGGCGGGGTTGGGGGTGCGGGCGACGCCGGCGTAGATGTCGATTAGTTGCTTCGTCACCACGTCGGGGTGGAAGGTGCGCTCGTACCGGGCCCGGGCGGCCAGGGTCAGCCCGGCTGCGCCGGCTCGAGCGACCGGCAGGGCGGCGGCGAGCGCGGCCGGCTCCGGCGCGACGACCCAGCCGGCCTCGCCCAGACCGATGCCGGCTGGCATGACCGGGCCACCGCCACCGGCGACCGCCGAGGCGGTCTCGGCCGGGCCGGTGCCGGCGGGCTCGTGGGGGGCGTCCGCTCCCACCAGGTACGGGATGCCGCCCAGCGCGGTGCCGAGCACCGGCCGGCCGCTCGCCAGCGCCTCGATGATCACGGTCGGCAGCACGTCGTGCCACATCGACGCCGCGATCACCACGGCGCTGGCCTCGACCGCGGCCCGGACGCCGGCGCGGTCGAGCTGCCCGAGGTAGACCACGTCGGGGCGTTCGGCGGCGGCGGCCTCGACCAGCGGGCGCAGTTCGCCGTCACCGGCGATCCGCAGCGTGCCCAGGGTGCCCGCCGGGTGTCGTCGCCAGGCGTCGAGCAACAGGTCAACGCCCTTCTCAGGGGAGAGCCGGGCCATGTAGAGGAAGCCGTCACCGAGCGGCGCCGGTCGGCCCGGGTCGGGCACGGCGTTCGGCTTCACCACGATCCGGTCGTCCGGGATGCCGTAGTCGCGCAGGTGGTCGGCGATGGCCGTGGTGAGCGCGATGAACCGGTCGACCGACCGCCAGGTGCCCCGGTGCACGGCCAGGGTGGTCGCCATCAGCGCGCTCTGCGCCGCCGAGTCGCGGTAGCACCGGTGCTTGATCGCCGGCACGCCCAGCGCCCGGCCCTTGCAGTCCTGGCAGATCACGCCGTCCCGGAAGTAGATCCCCGAGGAGCAGACCTGCCGGTAGTTGTGCACCGTCTGCACCACCGGCACGCCGTGCCGGTGCGCGGTCCGCACCACCCAGGGCGAGATCAGCGGGTACGGGTTGTGCAGGTGCAGGACGTCCGGCCGGTGCTCGGTGAGCAGCCGGCTCAGGTCCTGCTGGGCGCGCGGCGCCCAGATGGGTGAGATCGGCAGCAGCGCCTTGGCGGCCTTCGACATCGAGGGGATCTCGTCCGAGCTGCGGATGAACGGCAGCACCTCGACACCGGCGGCGGTGAGCTGAGCGATCTCCGCGTCGACGATGGTGTTCTCGCCGGAGGGCTGAGCTTCCCGGTACCGGTTGTGCGCCACCACGATTCTCACTGAGCTTGCCTTTCGTTCGCGATTGCGGGACTCGCAAGCTCATTCCTCACGCTCACGGGAAAGAAGGCTACCGTTGGCTGGTGCCCGAACTACCGGAGGTTGAAGCGCTCGCGGGTTACCTGCGGCAGCGCGCGGTGGGGCGGCGTGTCGACCGGCTGGAGATCGCCGCGATCAGCGCCCTGAAGACGTACGACCCGGCACCCACCGCCGTCGCCGGCAAGGCGGTGGTCGACGCCCGTCGGCACGGCAAGTTCCTCGACGTCGTCATCGAGGGTGACCTGCATCTCGTGGTGCACCTGGCCCGGGCGGGCTGGCTGCACTACCGGGAGGCGTTCCCGTCCGCCGCCCCGCTGCGGCCGGGCAAGGGCCCGATCGCCGTGCGGGTCCGGCTCGACGACGGCTCCGGATTCGACCTCACCGAGGCGGGCACCCAGAAGAAGCTGGCCGCGTACCTGGTCACCGATCCGGCGGCGGTGCCCGGGGTGGCCAAGCTGGGCCCGGACGCGCTCGCCGCCGACCTGCCCACCTTCGTCGAGCGGCTACGCAGCCGGCGCGGGCAGGTCAAGGGGGTGTTGACCGACCAGTCGGTGCTGTCCGGGGTGGGCAACGCGTACTCCGACGAGATCCTGCACGCGGCGAAGCTGTCCCCGTTCGCGATCACCGATCGGCTCACGGACGCCCAGCTCGCCACCCTGCACGCGGCGACCCGGCAGGTGCTCGGCGACGCGGTCGAGCGGTCCCTCGGTCAGCGGGCCGCCGAACTGAAGGGCGAGAAGCGGTCCGGGCTGAAGGTGCACGCCCGTACCGGCCTGCCCTGTCCGGTCTGCGGGGACACCGTACGGGAGGTCTCGTTCGCCGACTCGAGCCTGCAGTACTGCGCCACCTGTCAGACCGGCGGCAAGCCGCTCGCTGACCGACGGTTGTCCCGTCTCGTACGGTGAGTAATCCCACGGGGCGACTACAGAGCGGAATCGGCCCAAGTGAGCCGAACCTCCGGTCCACCGTTCTCGCCACACGGGCATCCATCGGTATAGTGGCCCGGTCCCCGGCTTCTGAAATGGTGCGGAGCCGGCCAGATCCCGCCGACACCATCGGTCGCCAATCTCCTGCGGGGCGGCGACCGGCCGGAGCCCGCGTGGGAGACTGGGACGGTGGGCGACCCGGGCCCTCACGGCGAGTGAGCGGCACGTGTCATGCGGGAGGACATGGGTGAGGTGACGGCAAGCCTCCAGCGCCCGGTATCCAACGAAGGCCGGAGCAGACTCGTGCGGCACGTCGACAGCTTCGAGATCCAGCCGCCGACGCCGCCGTCACACAACGGCGTACCTCGGTCGGCGTGGGCCAGGGCGCGACGCCGTGTCTCCCGGTGGCACCGCCCCTACACCGCGATCCTGCTGCTGCTCGACTTCGGGGCGGCGGCCTTCGCCAGTTGGATCGCGATCCAACTCTTCGACCAGGCCGCCTCGGGTTTCTCCGGCACCAACCAGGACCCGACCTGGTTCCACACCATCTCCTACCTGCTGCTCCCGCTGGGCTGGGTGGTCATCCTCTGGAGCAACCGGGCGTACGACCGGCGGTACCTGGGGCTGGGTCCGGACGAGTTCAAGCGGGTGATCAGGGCCGCGGTCACGGTCGCGGCCAGCGTCTCCTTCCTCGCCTTCGCCACCAAGACCGCGCTGTCCCGGTGGACGGTGGGCACCGCGCTGCTCGGGGCGCTGCTGCTGATCCTGTGGGGCCGTTTCGTGGCCCGCTGGGCGCTGCACTACATCCGTCGGCGGGCCGGTCAGGCCGCGCACCGGATGGTGCTGGTCGGCACCCTGCCGGAGTGCCTGGAGGTCTACGCGGCGGTCACCCGCAGCCCGGCCGCCGGCCTGATGCCGGTCGCCATCCACATCACCGACGGCTACGCGGCGGCCCGTGGGGTGCCGACGCCGGTGCCGGTGCACTCCGGCCGCGACGTCCTCGCCCTGGTCCGCGAGGTCGGCGGGGACACCATCGCCGTGTGCGGGTCGGCCAGCGCCGAGCCGGGTGAGCTGCGCCGGCTGGCCTGGCAGCTCGAGGGTTCCGGGGTCGATCTCGTGGTCGCCCCGCAGTTGACCGACATCGCCGGCCCGCGGGTGCACATCCGGCCGATCGAGGGTCTGCCACTGCTGCACGTCGAGGAGCCGACGCTCTCCGGGCCGGCGCTGCTGGCCAAGAACCTGATGGACCGGGTCGCCGCCGGCCTCGGCCTGCTGCTGCTGATCCCGCTCTTCATCTCGATCGCGATCGCGATCCGGATCTCCGACCCCGGGCCGGTCTTCTTCCGCCAGCCCCGGGTGGGACACGAGGGGCGCACGTTCCGGGTGTGGAAGTTCCGGACGATGTACGTCGACGCCGAGGACCGGCTGGCCAGCCTCACCGACCAGAACGAGACCGACGGCATGCTGTTCAAGATGAAGCAGGACCCCCGGGTCTTCCCGGTGGGCCGCTTCCTGCGCGCCTCGTCGCTGGACGAACTGCCTCAGTTGATCAACGTGCTCTGGGGTGAGATGTCGCTGGTCGGGCCGCGTCCGCTGCCCGCCGACGACGGCGACTTCCTGGGCGACGTACGCCGCCGTCTGCTGGTACGCCCGGGCATGACCGGGCTGTGGCAGGTCTCCGGCCGCTCCGACCTGTCGTGGGACGAGGCCGTCCGGCTCGACCTCTACTACGTCGACAACTGGTCGCTGGCGTACGACCTGAGCATCCTGTGGCGGACCGTCGGGGTGGTGCTCGCCCGCAAGGGCGCCTACTAGCGCCGGAGCCGGCGAGCCGTCAGGATCGCTGCGTGGGTGGCAACCTCTCCGCCGTCGTCGGTGTCGTCTCGCTGGTCACCGCGTTGACCGCGGCCCTGCTGGCGGTGCTGCGACTGCGCGCTCGGCGCGGCATCGCCACCGCCACCCAGCGGGCCACCTACGAGGTGCTGCACACCGCCGGGCTGGCCGCCGAGCCGCTGCGGGCGGGGCTCAGTGCGGCGGGCGCGGCGAAGGCCGTACGCCATCTGCGGGCCCTGGTGGGCGCGGTCGGGCTGGCGCTCACGGACGCCGACGCGGTGCTCGCCCTCGACGGACGCGGTACGCACCACGGCGAGCAACTGCTCGCGGCGGCCCAGCGGTCGATCAACTCGGGGCGGTCGACCGTGCTCGGCGAGTCCGACCTGCGCTGTGACCGGGTGGACTGCCCGATCCGGGGTGCGGTGGTCGCGCCCCTGCACGGCGCCGACGCCCGGGTGGTCGGGGCGCTGGTGGCGATCGCCGACAACGCGCCGGCGCCGGGGCTGGTGCAGGCCACCCTGGAGACCGCGCACTGGGCCGGCAACCAGCTCGCCCTGGCCGAGCTGGACTCGTCCCGGGAGCGGCTGGCGCGGGCCGAGATCCGGGCGCTGCGAGCGCAGATCAGCCCGCACTTCATCTACAACGCGTTGACCGCGATCGGCTCGTTCGTCCGCACCGACCCGGAGCGCGCCCGGGAGTTGATCCTGGAGTTCGCGGAGTTCACCAGGTACTCGTTCCGGGCGCACGGGGAGTTCACCACCCTCGCCGAGGAACTGCGGTCGATCGACAGGTACCTGACGATCGAACGGGCCCGCTTCGGCGACCGGTTGCAGGTGCGGTTGCAGATCGCGCCGGAGGTGCTGCCCGTGACGCTGCCGTTCCTCTGTCTCCAGCCGCTGGTGGAGAACGCCGTGCGCCACGGGTTGTCCCGCAAGCCGGGCACGGGCATGGTGAGCATCGAGGCCCGGGACGCGGGCGCCGAATGCCACATCACGGTGGAGGACGACGGGGTGGGTATGGATCCGACCACGCTGACCGCCGGTATCGCCGAGCTGGCCCGCAGCACCGGCGACCCGGGCGACGACACGGGCCAGCACGTCGGCCTCTCGAACGTCGACGAACGGCTGCGCTCGGTCTTCGGTGACCGCTTCGGTCTGGTCGTCGAGACCGGGCTGGGCTCGGGCACCCGGGTGAGCGTGCGGGTGCCGAAGTTCCACCCGGGCGTACGGGCCGGTTCGTGAGCGAGCGCAGCGAGCGAATGCGGGCAGCCCGGTGAACGCCTCCGGTTTCCTGCGGGTGCTGGCGGTGGACGACGAGCCGCCCGCGCTGGACGAGTTGGCGTACCACCTGCGGGCCGATCCCCGGGTGGCCCGCCTGCACACGGCCGGGGACGCCACCGAGGCGCTGCGGCTGCTCCGCGACGGTGACGTGGACGTGGTCTTCCTGGACATCCGGATGCCCGGCCTGGACGGCATGGAGCTGGCCCGGGTGCTGCGCCGGTTCGCCCGGCCACCGGCGATCGTCTTCGTCACCGCGTACGACGACGGCGCGGTGGACGCCTTCGACCTGGGCGCCACGGACTACGTCCGCAAACCGGTACGCGCCGAGCGGCTTGCCGAGTCGCTGCGGCGGGTGATCGGGTCGCGGGTGGTGCCGTCGCACCCGGCGGCGCTGGCCCGGGCCGAGGAGGATCCGACCATCCCGATCGAGCTGGCCGGTACGACCCGGATGTTGCCGCGCTCGGCGGTGCGGTGGGTGGAGGCGCAGGGCGACTACGCCCGGCTGCACACCGCCGAGGGGTCGCACCTGGTCCGGGTGTCGCTGGCGACGCTCGCCGAACGCTGGGCGGATGCGGGTTTCGTCCGGGTGCACCGGTCGTACCTGGTGCAGTTGAAGTTGATCGCGGAGCTGCGTCTGGTGAACTCCGGCTACGTCGTGGTGGTCGACTCCACCGAGCTGCCGGTGAGCAGGCGGCACACCCGCGAGCTGAAGGACAAGCTGGTCAGGGCCGCTAAGCAGGATTGGAGTCGCTGAACGGGAATGCCCGCAGCCATCCCGTACGTTGTACGCTACGTCGTACGACAACCGGGAGGGCCGCCGTGACCGAAACCCCCTTCGACGCCGAGACCGAGTTCGACAGCCAGCTCGACCGCCTGGTGCGGTTGGGCTACCCGGCCCTCGCCGGAATGCCGGAGAACGCCTTCCGCGACCTGGTCGCGCCGCTGCGCGCCCGAGCGGTCGACGGGGCCGCCGGCCTGCCCGCGCCCACCGACGCGCGGGTGCCCTTCCTGCTGGTCGTGACGCGGGACCTGATCGGCGTGGAGCCCCGACTCGAACTCACCACCCTGGCCGGCAAGCGCAAGCCCGGCTTCCTCGACCGGCACTACGCCGAGGACGACCTGCCGCGCTTCGACCCCATCAAGGAACTGGAGGTGCCTGCCGGGCCGGCGTACCTCCTCTTCGACGTCGACCGTGGTGAGGAGTTCCGCAACCTCGCCCCGGCGGCGGCCATGGAGGGCATGACCGCTCAGAACCGACTGCCGCTCACCATCGACGAAGGGCTCGCCCTCATCACGCTGTACCCCGGGTCGCTGGCCAGCAACAGGTGCTTCTCGCTGGTCGGCTCGCGGTGCGGCGACAAGCGGGTGCCAGCGCTGTGGATCAGCCAGGGCGCGCCGAAGCTGGGCTGGTGCTGGTACGGCAACCCGCACACCTGGCTCGGCTCCGCCTCGGCCCGCCCGGAACGCATCGGTCTCGACTGAATCCATTGGGGACGGTAGCGCCGATCGGCCGGTTACGTAGCCATCGTCGGTGACCTATCGTCCGTGTGCCGGTCCCGTACGGGGCGCAGGGTCGGTGCGGGCGGAGCCTGCTCAGGCCGCCCCACCACCCTCACGTTGGGACATCGATGCAGCAATCCCCAGCCCGCCGCGCCCTGCTGGCCGGTGCCGTCGTCGCAGCGCTCGTGCTGCCCGGCGCCACCCCGGCCCAGGCCGCGGCGACGGGCGCGGTCAGCGGACGACTGACCACCAGCAACGGCGCACCCGCCGCAGACGTTGTAGTCCAGGTCTACCCCGCCGACGACTACGAGAGCGCCGGCTACACCAGCACCGACGCCGACGGCAACTACACCGTGGCCAACCTGCCGGCCGGCTCCTACCGGGTGGGCTACTTCCCCTGGTTGCGCCCCGAGCAGTACCACCACCAGAAGTCCCAGATGTTCGACGCCGATCCGGTGACCGTCACCGCCGGAGGCACCACCACCGTCGACGAGCAACTCTTCGGCACCGGGACCCTCAGCGGCCGGCTCGTCGACGCCGCCGGCAGCCCCGTGGCGAACGTGAGCATCAGCGCCAACGAGGTCGACACGTACGGCTGGGCCGGTGGTTCCACCGACGACGACGGACGATTCGCCATCAACGCGCTACCCGGCCGCTACCGGGTGAGCTTCAACCCGATCGAGGGCTCGTACCAGACCCAGTACGTACCGGGGAAGCTCGACGAGGAGGGCGCCAGCGTCTTCGAGGTCAAGCTGGACGCGGTCACCGAGGTCAACGAGACGGTGCTGCCGGTGGGTGGCCTGACCGGCCGGTTCACCACGGCGACCGGCGCCGCCCTGGCCAACGCCCAGGTCGACATCACCACCGCGAACTCGTACGGCGGAGCATGGACGCAGACCGACTCCAACGGTCGGTTCACCGTCGAGGTGCTCCAGGGGTCCTACAAGGTCGGGTTCTCCAAGGACGACCGGCAGCAGTACTACCGCGGCAAGCTGACGGCCGAGGCCGCCGACGTTGTCGAGATCCGTGGCGGGCAGCAGACGACCATCGCGGACAGCCTGCTCGGCACCGGATCGGTCGCCATCTCGGCCGTCGACTCGGTGACCGGCGCTCCGGTCGCGAACTTCTGCGCCAACTCCGTGTGCAGCAACGGCAGCGGCACGGTGACCGTCAGCGGCCTGCCCCAGGGTCAGCACGACCTCTTCCTGTACGCGCCGGACGGCCACTACTTCTCCCGCCAGCTCACCGGCGTACGCGTCAAGGCCAACAACACCACCAAGCTGACCGTGAAGCTCCGGCCGGGCGCGGTCATCGCCACCACCATCGTCGACCGGCAGACCGGCACGCCGCTGTCGGACGTCTGCCTCGACGCGTTCCTGCCCAAGCAGGCCGCGCTCAGCGACGGCTACGGCGAGTGCAGCGACCGCAACGGCCGGATCCAGGTGGGACCACTGGCCGCGGGCACCTACAAGCTCTTCGCCGCACCGCTCGGCTCCACCTACGGTCGGCAGTGGGTAGGCGTCGACGGCGGGACCGGCGACGAGCGGCAGGCCGCCACCGTCACGGCCACTGTCGGTCAGGTGGCGACCGGTCCACAGGTCAGGATGGACCGGGCGGGCACCATCACCGGCACGGTCACCGACTCCGCCAGCAAGCCGATCCAGGGCATCGACGTCTCCGTGCTGACCGCGCATCCGGGCGTCGGCGTGAACGACGCCACCACCAACGCGAACGGCGTCTACACGTTGCGCAACCTCGGGCCGTACGCCTGGCCGGTCGTGTTCAGCGACGGCCAGTACGCCAGCGAGTGGTCGGGTGACAAGCCCAGCCGGTTCACCGCGACCCCGGTGACCGTCACCGCCGGCGCGGCGGCCAGGCAGGATGCGCAGCTCGACAGCGGGGTGCCCCTCGCCGGCACCTTCCGCACGCCCGACGGCACCGCCTACACCAGCGGTTGGGTCGTGGCCCGCAGCGCCGACACCGGCGACATCGCCGGCAGCGGTGGGATCGAAGACGGCCGCTTCACCATGCGACTCAAGGGCCCGCAGCGTGTCTACTTCACCTACGACGCCTCCCTTGGTGAGGGTCAGCAGGTCAGCGGCCGTTACCTGGTGACCCAGCCCGACGGCACCCGCAAGCTCGCGCTCTTCAACGTGCCGAGCAACGGCAGCATGTCGGCGGACCTGGTCGTACCGGCAGCCTGACAGTGGCGTCAGCGGGGCCGGTGGCAGCGCCACCGGCCCCGCTGACCATCAGAAGATGTCGGCGAGCGCGAGCGTGAGAGGGAACGGCCGCTCGCTGCGATAGACCTCGCCGGTCGGAACGACGACCTGCTCGCGGTATCCACCAGGGCCGTTGACGAGAACGGTCAAGGTCTGCTTGCGGGGTTCCACCAGCCAGTAGAGCGGGATGCCGGCGGCGGCGTACTCGTGCCGTTTGAGCACCGGGTCGCGGCCGGCATTGCTCGGCGAGATCACCTCGACGACGAGGAGCACGTCGCCCGGGTGGAGCGCCGCACCACCTCGATCCATCGCGCTCTCGTGCGCGACGAACAGGTCCGGAACGAAGTACGACGAGCGTTTGGCGCTGACGCCGATGTCCTGGCCGACGAGCAGACCTGCCGGTGCCTGCCGATCGAGCATCCGGCGGAGGCGATTGGCGACCGCGCCGTGGAAGACGTCCGCATGGGGGGACACGAGCAGGCTCCCGTCGAAGATCTCGTAGACCTGGTTGTCCTCGGGGAGGCCCTGGAGGTCGTCCACCGTCCAGGCGTCGCCCCGGCCGGGCCGGGCAGGATTGGTCACCGTCACACCTCCTCTCTACCGGTCCACCCTGACAGCTCGGTTGGTCGTCCACAACGAACCTCGGACGTTCCGGGAGGCCGGCTGCCATTACCGCCGAGTTATCCACAGGGCTGACCGGTTCTCCACAGGTTGTTCACAACGCCACCCACTGATCTCCACGGCGGCTCCCTACAGTCAAACCCCATGAAGGAACGCCGCGTCCTGGTCGTCGAGGACGAACGCACCATCGCCGAGTCGGTCGCCGCCCGACTCCGCGCCGAGGGCTTCGCCGTGGAGATCGCCACGGATGGCCCCAGCGCGGTCGAGCGGTTCCGGACCGGGCAGCCGGATCTCGTCGTCCTCGACGTGATGCTGCCCGGCTTCGACGGTCTGGAGGTGTGCCGGCGTATCCAGGCGGTCCGGCCGGTTCCGGTGCTGATGCTCACCGCCCGCGACGACGAGACGGACCTGCTGGTCGGGCTCGCCGTCGGCGCGGACGACTACCTCACCAAGCCGTTCTCGATGCGCGAGCTGGCCGCCCGC
The DNA here is from genome assembly GCF_057708145.1 of Micromonospora sp. bgisy143. NCBI lineage: Bacteria > Bacillati > Actinomycetota > Actinomycetes > Micromonosporales > Micromonosporaceae > Micromonospora > Micromonospora sp. bgisy143. Next base: position 102,372 of record NZ_JBYIRN010000013.1, on the reverse strand, counting down.
GTCCACGTGCTGCTGCGCCGCATGGAACGGGCCGCGACCCCCGCGCCACCCGCCATCCGCCTCGGTGACATCGAGATCAACGAGACCGAGCGGCGGGTCCGCCGGGCCGGCGCGGAGGTGCACCTCACGCCCACCGAGTTCGACCTCCTGCTGCACCTCGCCGGGCGACCCCGCACGGTGCTTCCCCGGGAGCGACTGCTCGCCGACGTGTGGGGTTGGGCCGACGGCACCGGCACCCGCACGGTGGACAGCCACGTCAAGGCCCTGCGCCGCAAGCTCGGCGCCGACCTGATCCGGACCGTCCACGGCGTCGGTTACGCCCTGGAGGTCCCCGCGTGACCGGCCAACTGGTCGGCTGGCTGGACCGGGTGCTTCCCCGCCCCCTCGACCCGGTCCGCTCGATAAAGATGAAGCTCGGCGTGCTGCTGGTCGCCTCCTGGGCGGTAGCCATCGGTTACTTCTGGTACGGCATCGGCTGGCTCCCACCGGGCACGGCGATCACCTCCATCGGCATCGCGCTGGTCACTTCGCAGGTGCTGGCCCACGGGATGACCTCACCGCTGCGGGAGATGACGGCCGCCGCCGGGGCGATGGCCCGCGGCGACTACACCCGTCGGGTACGCGCCACCTCCCGGGACGAGGTGGGTGAGCTGGCCCAGGCGTTCAACAAGATGGCCGGGGACCTGCACGCGGCGGACCAACGGCGGCGTGAGCTGATCGCCAACGTCTCCCACGAGCTGCGGACGCCGATCACGGCGTTGCAGGGCGTACTGGAGAACATGGTGGACGGGGTGGCCGAACCGGAGCCGGCGGCCCTGCGTGCGGCGCTGTCCCAGACCGAACGGCTCGGGCATCTCGTCGCCGACCTGCTCGACCTGTCCCGTCTCGACGCCGGGGTGGTGCCGCTGCGCCGGGTCCACCTGGATGTGGGGGACTTCCTCGACGAGGCGGTGGAGCACGCCACGGCCAGCGCGGCCGGTGCGGGGCTGGACGTGGACTTCCGGCTGCACGAGTTGGCCGGGCCGTTGACGGTGCACGCGGACCCGTGGCGGCTGCACCAGGTGTTCACGAACCTGCTCGACAACGCGGCCCGGCACAGCCCACCGGGCGGCACCGTGCAGGTGCGCGCCGAGGAGCACGCCGGCCAGCTCCACTTCGAGGTGAGCGACGAGGGGCCGGGCATCCCGACGGCCGAGCGGTCCCGGGTGTTCGAACGGTTCACCCGCGGTGACCGCGCCGCCGGGGGTGGCACCGGCCTCGGTCTGGCCATCGCCCGCTGGGTCGTCGAACTCCACGGCGGCCGGATCGCGGTCCTCGACCCGGTCGGCGTCGCCAAGGGCACCCGTCCCGGCTGCCGCATCCAGGTCATCATCCCGAACAACGGACCATACCGAGGAGAGGTCGCATGACCACCCCTGGCAGCACTCCGCCTCCGACCAGCGTCCCGACGACGCCGGTCGCCGACGCACCGGCGCGACCGCCGGCCAGCACGTCGGCCGCGCCGACCGGTGGCCCCGTGGCCGTGCCGACCGGTGGGCCAGCGGCCACGCCGGCCAGTGACGCCGTGGCCGCGCCGACCAGTGGTCCCGTGGCTGCCGGTGGGCCAGCGGCCGCGCCGACCGGTGGCCCGGCGGCACCGCCGACCAGAGGTCCAGCCACACCGCCGGCCGGTGGCCCGGCGGCACCGGCCATGGGCCCTGCGGGACGGCCGGTACCGGCCTGGCCTCAGCCGATGGCTGCGCCGCTCCTCGCGCCCCGGCCACCGTCGCTGATCGAGCGGCGCTGGCCAGGCCCATCGGGTGCCGCGCGTCCGCTCGTCCTGGCGGCGCTGGCGGCGGCTGCCATCCTCGGCGCGTCGACGATCACGATGGTCCGTCCCGGACTCGGCTGGCTGGTCGCCGTGGTGGCCGGCAGCGCCGCGCTCGCCGTCGCCGCCGTCGTTCGGGCGAGACCGACGAGCGCCCCACCCGCGTCGGTGACGCCGACGTCGTCGCCCACCCCGCCGGCTCCGGCGTCTCCGGGGACCCAGCCCATCGCAACGGGCCAGCCGAGCCCGGCCACCCCGACGGCCCAGGCCGCCACGACCACGCCGGCAGCACAGATCACTCCGACCACCACGCCGCCCAGCCAGGCCGCCCCGGCGGTCCAGGTCACGCCGGCAGCTCAGACCCCGCCGGCGGCCCAGGCCGCCTCGGCGGCCACCGCCCGTCCCGATGCCACGGGGGCATCGGGGCGGGCGGCCCAGGTCGTCTGGGCGGCCGCGACCGTCGCATTGGTGGGCGTGGGTACGGTCCGGGCGGCCGGCTGGCTCTTCGCCCTCTGCCTGCTGGCCGCCGTGGTGACCGGGACACTCGCGGTGACCGGCGGGCGCAGTCCGCTCGGGATGCTGCTGGCCGTGACCCTGCCGCCGGCCGCGACGGTACGGGCGCTCCCCTGGGCGGTACGCGGGCTGCGCGACAACCGAGCGGCCGGCTCGGGTATCGCCGTCGGACGGGTGCTGACCAGCGTGGCCGTCTCCGCCGGTCTGCTGATGCTGTTCGGGCTGCTCTTCTCCTCCGCCGACGCGGTCTTCGCCGACCTGGTCAGCGGCCTGTTGCCCGACATCTCGGTCCCCGGCACGATCGGGTGGACGTTCCGGCTGCTGCTGATCGGCGGCGGCCTGCTGGGCGCCGCGTACCTGGTCAGTCGGCCGCCCGACCTCGAGGGCCTGCGGCCCGCACCGTCCCGGCCCGCGCACCGGTTGGAGTGGACGCTTCCGTTGGTGCTGCTCGACGCCCTGTTCGCGGCGTTCGTACTCGTCCAGTTGACGGTGCTGTTCGGTGGCTCGGGGCATGTGCTGCGCACGTCGGGACTCACCTACGCGCAGTACGCGCGCAGCGGCTTCTGGCAACTGCTCGCCGTCACCGGGCTCACCCTGCTGGTGATCGCCGTCGCCGCCCGCCGGGCACCGAAGGCCACCCGGACCGACCGGCTACTGGTCCGCGTCCTGCTCGGCGCGCTCACCGCGCTCAGCCTGGTGATCGTCGCCTCGGCGCTCTACCGGATGCAGGTCTACGCCGACGCGTACGGGGCCACCCGGCTGCGACTCGTCGTGGCGACCGTCGAACTGTGGCTCGGGTTGCTGTTCGTGCTGGTCGGCGTGGCCGTGGTACGGCTCCGGGCCACCTGGTTGCCCCGGCTGGTGATCGGCACGGCGGTGCTGGCGCTGCTCGGGCTGGCCCTGGTCAACCCCGATCGGCTGATCGCCGAGCGGAACGTCGACAGGTACCTGCAAACCGGCCGGTTGGACGTCGACTACGTGTCCGGCCTGTCGGCGGACGCCGTACCGGCCCTGGCCCGGCTGCCCGAGCCGATGCGGATCTGCGCACTGTCCCGGCTCGCCGCCGACCTGCCCCGGGACGGCCTCTGGGCGACGAACGTCGGCCGGGAGCGGGCCCGCCCCGAACTGGCGAGGATTCCGGTGAACACCACTTCGACGTACTGCCTCGGGCTGCGGTACTGGTGAGCGTCGGCGCTTGACAATCGCGCGAGGCGGGCAAGACTGCCGGGGTGGCCAAGCAACTCCCTGACGTGGGGTCGGGCGGTGCGGTCCCGCCGCCCCGGCGGGCCCGAATCGTGCTGGCCGACATCACCCGGCGGGACACGCGTGCCGAGCGGACCCGCGTGGAGCTGGCCCAGCAGACCCAGGTCGGCGAGGCGCTGGTCCGTGGCCTGGTCCGGGCCCAGCTCGCGCTGGCGTTGCGGTTGTCGCTGGTGGTCGTCATCGGGCTGGGTGGGTTGCCGTGGCTGTTCGCCATCGCGCCGTCGCTCGGCCGGACCACCGTGGCCGGCGTGAACCTGCCCTGGCTGCTGCTCGGGGTGGCCTCGTTCCCGTTCCTGATCGCGGTGGGCTGGGCCTACGTGCGGCTGGCCGAACGCAACGAGCAGGACTTCACCGACCTGGTGCAGCGGCCGGAGCACTGACGTGGGCAACGACTACGTGGTCCCGGCGATCGTCGCGGTCACCCTGGTCACCGTCGGCATCGGCTTCTACGGGCTGCGGCTGGCCCGGACCACGTCCGACTTCCTGGTCGCCTCGCGGGCGATCAGTCCGACCTGGAACGCCGCCGCCATCGGCGGGGAGTACCTGTCGGCCGCGAGCTTCCTCGGCATCGCCGGCCTGGTCCTCAAGTACGGCGTGGACGTGCTCTGGTATCCGGTCGGCTTCGCGGCCGGTTACCTGGCCCTGCTGCTGTTCGTGGCGGCGCCGCTGCGCCGCTCCGGCGCGTTCACGCTGCCCGACTTCTGCGAGCTGCGGCTCGGGTCCCGCCGCCTGCGCATCCTCGCCACCGCCTTCGTGATCTTCATCGGCTGGCTCTACCTGGTGCCGCAGTTGCAGGGCGCCGGCCTCACGCTGGCCACGGTCGCCGGCTCCCCGTACCCGGTGGGTGCTCTGCTGGTCGCGGCCGTGGTCACCGCGAACGTGGCGCTCGGCGGGATGCGGGCCATCACCTTCGTCCAGGCGTTCCAGTACTGGCTCAAGTTGACGGCTCTCGCCGTACCCGTGATCTTCCTGGCGTTGCAGTGGCAGGCCGACGCCCGTCCGGCGGTGACGCCGCCGGACGGACCGACGTTCCGGGCAGCGACCACCGTCGTGGTCGAGCACCGCGCGACCCTCACCCTGGCCGACGGTGACATCCGTGAGGTACGCCCCGGCGACGAACTGACCTTCGCCGCCGGCGACCCGGTGCCGCAGGTGTCCGGGGTGGCCACCGACGCGGCGGACTGGTTGCTGCCCAGCGCCGCGGGGGCCGACGACCGGGGCCTGTTCGGCACGTACTCGCTGATCCTGGCCACCTTCCTGGGCACCATGGGCCTGCCGCACGTACTGGTGCGTTTCTACACCAACCCGGACGGCGCGGCGGCCCGCCGGACGACGCTCGTGGTGCTGGCCCTGGTCGGCGTCTTCTACCTGCTGCCCACCCTGTACGGGGTGCTGGGCCGGATCTACACCCCGCAACTGCTGGTCAGCGGGCAGACCGACGCGGTGGTGGTCCTGCTGCCCGGCGCGGTCCTCGGCGACGGGCTGGCCGGGCGGCTGCTCGCCGCGCTGGTCTCGGCGGGTGCGTTCGCCGCCTTCCTCTCCACCTCGTCGGGCCTGCTGACCAGCGTCGCCGGGGTGATCTCGACGGACGTGCTCGGCCGGGGCTCGGTACGCGGCTTCCGACTGGCGACCGTCATCGCCGGGGGCGTGCCGGCGGTACTCGCCCTGCACGTCTCCGGCCTGGACGTCTCCCAGGTGGTCGGGTTGGCCTTCGCCGTCGCCGCGTCGAGCTTCTGCCCGCTGCTGGTGCTGGGCATCTGGTGGCGCGGGCTCACCGACCTGGGCGCGGCGGCCGGGGTGCTGGCCGGCGGCGGAGCGGCGATCGGCGCGGTGCTGGTCACCGTCCTCGGCCCACCGCTGACCGGCTGGCCCGCCACCCTCACCGCGCAGCCGGCCGCCTGGACGGTACCGCTGGCGTTCACCGTGATGGTCGCGGTCTCGATGGCGACCCGCCGCCGGGCACCAGCCGACGTAGCCGCCACCATGCTCCGCCTACACACCCCCGAAGCCCTGCGCCTCTAGCGCGGCGTCCCGCACCCCTAGCTCCGCGATCTTGCACTTTCTGTCATGGCAAAAGGTGTGTTCTTCGCACTACGGCAACCGAGAGCGCAAGATCGGCGCGAGGGTGGGTGGCTTCGGGTCAGGTCCCTTCAGTCGGTGGCTCTGGGGTGGCCCGTGCCAGCGTGTTTGACCCAGCAGGTGCGGGTGTCATGGTCGGGGAGATACCAGATGCGGCCGCCAGCCGTGACCTCGTACTGCCACTGAGGCAGCGCTTTGCCGTTGTGCGTGGCGGTGGCGAGCGAGCCTCTGAGAGGGTGCTGCCTGCTGGTCGGTGGTGACGGGCAGGGGTCGGATTCGATGGCATCGAAAGCTGCCCGGGTGTTGGCTGCCGCCTGGCGGCACAGCTCCTCCCAGCCCTTGGCCGCGTCGTTGGTGGCGAACCGTAGGGCGTAGCCGCCAGGGCGGGGCGGCGGCGCCGCCCGGTCGCCGCGCCTGGCGCTCACTCGGCGGCCGGTCGGGGCACTGCCCCGAAGTCGTCAGAGCTGGGTGTGGCCAGAACGCGGTGCAGGTCGGGATCGGCGTGAACTTCGGCGCTGTGCCGCCACTCGGTAAGCAGCTGCGAAATGGCTGCGGTGTTTCCCACCGCCGCAGCAGCCTCTGCCACCTCGACGAACTCGGTGGCCATCTGCTCACGGTCCTCTGATGGCAGGAACCGCACCCAGGGCAGCACGGTCGGCAGCGCCTCACGCACCAGAGTCGGATCCCGCCGCACCACGCTGGCCAGCAGCCGGGCGGTCAGGTCCACGACCTCACCCTCGGCCGTTGCCCGGTCGGCCGACATCAACACCAGATCAGCCGCGTCGCGGCGGCGCAGCCGCACCGCACGCGCGTGGGACAGCCGCTCGGCTGTCTCAGCGGGCTGCCGCAGCAGCTCCGAGAACGGCACGGACTCCAAGGGCATCGACACGACATCAACACTACTTCAGAAGTCTGGAGATCGCACGAATTCCACACTGCAGGCCGCTGTTGATCGAGTACAGGTCGGCGATGGAGCGGATCAGGCGGCTACGTCTCGGGGATGATCGTGCGTCCGACTTGCGCCGGACGGTGGAACTGGCAATCGGCGGATAACGTCGGGCCATGACTGGTGAGCATCCCGCGCTCGTGCTGCGTGGTCTGGCTAAGCGGTTCGACGGCACGGTGGCGGTCGCCGGTGTCGACCTGGACGTACCGGCCGGGTCCTTCTACGGGCTGCTCGGTCCGAACGGCGCCGGCAAGACCACCACGCTGTCGATGGCGGTCGGCCTGTTACGGCCGGACGCCGGCGCGGCGTGGGTGCTCGGCCAGGACGTGTGGCGTGATCCGGTCACGGCCAAGCAGTTGCTCGGCGTGATGCCCGACGGGGTACGGCTGTTCGACCGGCTCAGCGGCGCCGAGCTGCTGGCGTACCACGGGCTGCTGCGGGGGATGGACCCGGCGGTGGTCGACCAGCGGGCCGCGGAGTTGCTGGACGTCCTGGCGCTCGGCGACGCCGGTCGGACGCTGGTGGTGGACTACTCGGCGGGCATGAAGAAGAAGATCGGCCTTGCCTGCGCCCTGCTGCACGGCCCCCGGGTGCTGGTGCTGGACGAACCCTTCGAGGCGGTCGACCCGGTGTCGGCGGCGCTGATCCGCGACATCCTCACCCGGTACGCGGCCGGGGGCGGCACGGTGGTCTTCTCCAGTCATGTGATGGAGGTCGTCGAGCGGTTGTGCTCGCATGTGGCGATCCTGGCCCAGGGCACCATCAAGCGGGTCGGCACGATCGCGGACGTCCGCGGCGACCGGTCACTGGAACAGGTCTTCGTCGAGGTGGTCGGCGGGCGTACCGCGACCGGTGACGAGTTGTCATGGCTGTCTCGGTGAACCCGGCCACCGCGGCCACCGCACCCGCCACCCCGGCGCGCACGGTCTCCGCGCGGCACTTCGTACGGCTCAAGCTGCGGGTGATGGGCAACAACTTCCGGGGCCAGGGCTGGCGGATCGCCATGTTCGTCGGCGGGGCGCTGCTCGGCCTCTGGTTCGCGGCCTGTGGCTTCTTCCTGTTTGCCGCGCCAGGTATGACGGGCAACGGCCGGTACGCGGTGCTGGTCGCGGCCGCCGGCGGGGGCCTGCTGGTGCTCGGTTGGCTGCTGCTGCCGCTGGTCTTCTTCGGGGTGGACGAGACACTCGACCCGGCCCGGTTCGCGCTGCTACCGCTGCCGCGCCGCACCCTGGTCGTCGGCCTTTTCGCGGCCGCGCTGGTCAGCGTGCCGGTGCTGGCGGCGGCGGTCGCCTCGCTGGGGCTGGTGCTGACCGCCTGGGCGTTGGGCGGTTGGTCTGCCGGCGTGGTGGCCGTGCTCGGCGTACTCACCGGGTTGCTGCTCTGTGTGGCCGCCAGCCGCGCGGTGACCAGCGCCTTCGCCAGCATGCTGCGGTCCCGTCGGGTCCGCGACCTGGCTGCCGTGCTGCTGGCGGTGACCGCCGCGCTACTCGGCCCGTTGCAGGTCTTCGGCCTGGCGGCACTGCGCCAGACGGACTGGACCCGACTGACCGGGCCCGCCTCGGTGCTCGGGTGGACGCCGTTCGGGGCGCCGTGGACCGCCGGCATCGACGTGGCGCAGGGACGGGTCTGGGCCGCTCCGCTCAAGCTACTGATCACGGTGGCCGCGATCGGCGCCCTGCTGGCCTGGTGGTCGCGGTCGCTGGAGTCGGCCATGGTCGGTTCGGCGACCGCCGGCCGGGCCCCGGCCCGAGGCGGCGTCGAGGGCGGGGCGGTCGCTCAACTCTTCCCCCGCGCCGCCGGCTGGGCCCGGCGGGACCGGTTCGGCGCGCTCGTCGCCCGGGAGGCCCGCTACTGGTGGCGGGACGCCCGCCGCCGCGCCAACCTGATCACCATCGCGGTGGTCGGCATCTTCGTGCCCGTCCTGGTCAACGTCATGGGTGGGGACTTCGCCTCGCAGGACGGCGGGTTCACCGCGGCGGTCGGCGACAGTTCACCGGTCGTGGTCACCCTCTCGCTGCTGCTCGTCGGCATCGTCGCCTCGGCCACGCTCGCCAACCAGTTCGGCTTCGACGGCAGCGCGTACGCGGCGAACGTCGTGGCCGGCGTTCCCGGTCGGGTCGAGCTGCGCGCGCGGATGACCGCGTTCTCGCTGTACGTCCTGCCGATGCTGATGGTCGTCGCGGTGGTGCTGTCAGTGCTGCTCAGTCGACCGCAGTGGTTCGGGCTGATGGTCGGCAGTCTGCTCGCCACCTACGGCGCCGGACTGGCGGTGAACAGCTTTCTCTCGGTGCTCGGGGCGTACTCGCTGCCGGAGACGAGCAACCCGTTCGGCATGAACAGCGGCGCCGGCATGGCGAAGGGGGTGCTCACCCTGCTCGCCATGATCACCACGGCGGTCATCGGGGTGCCGATGGTGGTGGCCGCCGCGCTGCTCGGCGACGCCTGGCTCTGGCTGGCCCTGCCGCTCGGCACCGCGTACGGGCTGGGTGCGGCGCTGCTCGGCGCGTACCTGGCCGGTGACGTACTGGACCGGCGTCAGCCGGAACTGCTGGCCACCGTCACGCCACGCCGCTAGGCGGCCGGCCCGCGAGACGCGTGGGCGGCGAGGAAATCGGTCCAGGCCGACGGGCTGAACGTGAGCACCGGGCCGGACCGGTCCTTGCTGTCCCGCACCAGCACGACACCGGGCAGATTTTCCGCCACCTCCACGCAGTTGCCACCGGAGTCGGTCGACCGGGTGGAGGTGCGCCAGCGCGGCTCAATCATCGTCATGGTGTCACCTTCAGCTTCCGAATCAGGTCCATCGACGCACCTGTGGACAGTGCTTCGCCGAGCAGACTATCCCATTTGCGATCAATCAATCGGAGCATCTGCGGGTCGTCCATTACGTGTCCGCGAGCAGCATTCTCCAGGTAAAGCACCCTGTCTCCGTCGGGCAGGTCGGCGAATACGAAGCCGCCACCGAACCCGACGTGCTCGCCGACGCTCAATGGAATGACGTGCAGCCGCACGAACGGAAGGTCTGCCACCTCAAGCAGTCGACCGAGTTGGGCATTGAGCACGGTGTGGCCGCCCACAGGGCGATGCAGGCCCATCTCATCCACCAGGAAGACACAATGCGGCGGCACCTCCTGGGACAAGAGCCGTTGACGTTCCAAGCGAACCGCGACAAGTTCGTCGACCACGGCCGGCGGCTGCAATCCACCCGCCGAGATGACGGCGCGGGCGTATTCCTCGGTCTGCAACAGGCCGGGCACAAGACATGCCTCGAAGGCACGGAGGCGCGTCGCCCGCTGCTCGTAGCCGCGCCACGGAACGAACCACGATGGGCCGTGCTCGTGGTCCGCAGCCTTGAGGAGTTCGGCGAGGAGGCCGCCGGTGGCCAGGGCTTCGTCGGCGGCCACCGCGAATTCCATCGTCGGTCGGCGGCGGCCGGTCTCGATGGCGGCCACCGTGGACGGACTCCACCTGATCAGGGTCGCCAGGGCCTCCTGGGACACGTCGGCACCGGCCCGGGCGGCCTTCAACGCCCGTACCCACATCTCGATGTTCATCCTTACCTCTCCGGTAAGTACGTGACTGCGGTGCGTAGTAAGCCCTGGAATCCTCCCGTGTCCACGCCGCGCCGTCCAGGGTGGAGAGCACGCGGCCCGGCCGGTGGAGGCGATGACCCGGCGGCTGGTCCTGCGTCGGGGCCGTCCCGGTCATTCCCCCGGTCGGGGCGGCCCCTTGATCGACCGGGAGGAGGTCAGCCGTGCTCGAATTCATTCCTGGTCGGGGCGGGACGCGGTGGTCGTACTCGATGAGGAACGTGGCGGCGACGGCCGTGCCGGGCGCGATCGAGCCGGCACGCGGCGGCGCGGCGCGGCGCGATCGAGGACCTGACATCCCGACGAGCGTGATGCCTGTCAGGCATCAAGATGACTCACCGGCATCACGCTCACTGAGGTACTGCCTCCTGCCGGCCGCCGGAGGTGTGGGGTGAGCCGGCCGCACCTGCCGATGCGGCCGGTGTGGCGGTGTCGGGGCTGCGGCGCGCACTGGCCCTGCCAACCGGCGCGGCTCGCGCTGCTGGCCGAGTACCGGGACGACCACACGGCCCTGCTGTTCTACCTGGGCACGCTGATGGCGGAGGCGGGCGACCAGCTCGCCCGGCTGAACGGGCGACCCGCCGACCTGCACGCGCGCTTCCTGGGTTGGGTGCGGGACCGGGGCGGCACAATGTTTCACGTGAATCATGAGCCGGGTGCCGAGATCCACCACACCGACCCGTTCGCGGTGCCGACCGGCCAGCGGTCACCGGCCCGCCGGCTGCGGGGTCGGCTCGCCGCGCCGGTCACCCTCTGGACCGCGCCCGGCCCGGCGGGTCTGACGGTGTCGTCGACACTGGTCGCCGAGGGGGAGCCGGACCGGCTGCTCGGGCTCATCGACCCGGAGTCCGACCTCTGGGCGTCCGTCGAGGAGGCGGGCCGGTTCGCCGTCGCGCCGCTCGGCCCGCCACACCGGCAGCTCGCCGACCGCTTCGCCGGCCTCTTTCCCGCGCCGGGCGGGCTCTTCGCCACCGGGTCGTGGACCGAGACGCCCTACGGGCCGGTGCCGTCCGACGCCGGCGGCTGGGCGGGGTGCCGGCTGGACACCGCCCGGGAGTACGGCTGGGGCCTGCTGGTGGAGGCCACCATCGAGGCCGTCGACCTGGTCGAGGACACCACGCCGCTGCTGCACTACCGGGGGCGGTACCACGAGCTGCCGGGCTGACCAGGCTCCCGGGACGCGCGACCGGTCACCGGGGTGACCTGGGTCACTCGGCGCACCCAGCCAACCGCTCGGCGCAGTCGACGACCGGCGTCGATCTCGACCTTCCCCGTCGGGGAGCGTGCCTCCTACGGTGCGCGCAACTACCCCCGACGCCTGTGAAGGTGGTGATCCACAGATGTCCACGGACACACCCGCGCCGACCGCTTCCCAGCCGGACAAGTACCTGGCCGTACAACAGTCAGACGAGTTCGCCGGGTTGCGGCGCGCGTTGCGCGGCTTCGTCTTCCCGATGACCGTCGCGTTCTTCCTGTGGTACGCGCTCTACGTCATTCTCTCCGCGTACGCCCGGGACTTCATGGGCACGAAGCTGTTCGGCAGCAACATCAACGTTGCGCTGGTCTTCGGCCTGCTCCAGTTCGTCTCGACGTTCCTGATCGCCTGGCTCTACTCCCGGTACGCGGACCGGAAGATCGACCCGGTCGCCGACCGGATCCGCGCCGAGATCGGGGAGGTGACCCATGACAACGGTCCACGCGGCTGACCTGCTCCTCGCGGCCGACGCGACGAACCACACGGCCCGCAACCTGACCATCACGCTGTTCCTGGTGTTCGTGGCGGTGACCCTGGGCATCACCATCTGGGCCAGCCGGCAGACCAAGACGGCCACCGACTTCTACGCTGGCGGCCGCTCCTTCTCCGGATTCCAGAACGGCATGGCGATCGGTGGCGACTACATGTCGGCCGCCTCGTTCCTGGGCATCGCCGGCATCATCGCGCTCTACGGCTACGACGGCTTCCTCTACTCGATCGGCTTCCTGGTCGCCTGGCTGGTCGCGCTCCTGCTGGTCGCGGAGCTGCTGCGCAACTCCGGCCGGTACACGATGGCCGACGTGCTGGCGTTCCGGATGCGGCAGCGTCCGGTGCGCACGGCGGCTGCCGTCTCCACCATCACCGTGTCGATCTTCTACCTGCTCGCCCAGATGGTGGGTGCCGGTGCGCTGGTCGCGCTGCTGCTCGGCATCAAGCCGGGCACCACCTTCCTCGGCATGGACGCGGCCACCGCCAAGGTGGCGACCATCATCATGGTCGGCGCCCTGATGATCATCTACGTGACCGTGGGTGGCATGAAGGGCACCACGTACGTGCAGATCGTCAAGGCGTTCCTGCTGATGAGCGGCGCGCTGCTGATGACCGTGCTGGTGCTGGCGAAGTACCACTTCAACCTGTCCGAGCTGCTCGGCGCCGCCGCGTCCGCGTCCGGCAAGGGCGACAAACTCCTGGAACCGGGACTCCGGTACGGCGTCGAGGTGGCCGGGAACGCCACGCAGACGTTCTACAACAAGATGGACCTGCTCTCGCTCGGCATCGCGCTGGTGCTCGGCACGGCCGGTCTGCCGCACATCCTGATCCGCTTCTACACGGTGCCGACCGCCAAGGCCGCCCGTAAGAGCGTGCTCTGGGCCATCGGCATCATCGGCACCTTCTACCTGCTCACCCTGGCCCTGGGCTTCGGCGCGGCGGCCATGGTGGGTGGTGAGGCGATCACCGCCCAGGACAAGGCCGGCAACACCGCCGCGCCACAGTTGGCCGAGGCGCTCGGTCTGGAGTTCTTCGGCGGTGAACTGGGCGGGGCGGCCCTGCTGGCGATCATCGCGGCGGTCGCCTTCGCCACCATCCTGGCCGTGGTCGCCGGGTTGACCCTGGCCTCCTCGTCCAGCCTGGCGCACGACTTCTACGCCAACGTGCTGAAGAAGGGGGAGACGTCCGAGCGCCAGGAGGTACGGGTCGCCCGGATCTCCGCGCTGGTGATCGGCGCGATCTCCATCCTCCTGTCGATCTACGCGCAGAACCTCAACGTGGCGTTCCTGGTGGCGCTGGCCTTCGCGGTCGCCGCCTCGGGCAACCTGCCGGCGATCCTCTACAGCCTGTTCTGGAAGCGGTTCAACACCTCCGGCGCGGTGTGGGCGATCTACGGCGGTCTGATCTCGGCCGTGGTGCTGGTGTTCTTCTCACCGGTGGTCTCGGGCGCGGCGACGTCGATGTTCCCGGACCACGACTGGCAGTGGTTCCCGCTCTCCAACCCGGGCATCCTGTCCATCCCGTTCGGGTTCCTGTGCGGGTTCGTCGGCACCCTCATCTCGAAGGAGCACGACGAGGACAAGTACGCCGAACTGGAAGTCCGCTCCCTCACCGGCGCGGGCGCGCACTGACGCGCTAGTTGTCAGGGCCCCCTGCACAACGCGCCAGGCGTTGGCAGGGGGCCCTTCCTTCGGTCGGTAGGCTGGCCGGCATGAAGGTTGCTGAGCGATTCGGTTCCGGTCACCGCGTTCTCGTCACCGGCGGCGCCGGTTTCGTCCCGTCGCACCTGGTCGACTCCCTGATCGCCCGGGGCTGCACGGTGGTGGCGCTGGACAACTTCGTCACCGGTTCCAAGGAGAACGTCGCCCACCTGCTGGACCGGCCAACCTTCACCCTGGTCGAGGCGGACATCTCCGACGGTCTGCCGACGCACCACCCCGCGCTGGCCGAGCGCTTCGACGCGATCCTGCACATGGCCTCGCCGGCCAGCCCCACCGACTTCGCCCAGCTACCGGTGGAGATCCTCCGGGTCGGCTCGGTGGGCACCCTGCACCTGCTGGAGCGCGCGGTCGCCGACGGCGCCCGGTTCCTGATGGCCTCCACCAGTGAGGCGTACGGGGACCCGAAGGAGCACCCGCAGCGCGAGACCTACTGGGGCAACGTCAACCCGATCGGCGTCCGTAGCGTCTACGACGAGGCGAAGCGCTTCTCCGAGGCGGCCACCATGGCGTACCACCGGTACCGGGGGCTGGACGCCGCGATCGTGCGGATCTTCAACACGTACGGCCCGCGGATGCGCCCGGACGACGGTCGCGCCATCCCCACCTTCATCTCCCAGGCGCTGCGCGGCGAGCCGATCACCGTGCACGGCACCGGCAACCAGACCCGGTCGATCTGTTTCGTCGAGGACCTGGTGCGGGGCATCCTGCTGCTGCTCGACTCGACCGAGACCGGCCCGATCAACTGCGGCACCGAACACGAGATGTCCATGCGTCAACTCGCCGAGTTGATCGTGTCGCTCTCCGACAGCAGCTCGCAGGTGACGTACATCACGCGCAGTTCGGACGACCCGGAGATGCGCCGCCCCGACCTGACCCTCGCTCGTGAACTGCTCGGATACGAGCCGACCGTGACGCCCGAAGACGGCCTCCGACGCACGATCGAGTACTTCCGGGCGCGGCTAGGGTAACCGGCTCGGCGTGGACCGCCGATCGCTGAGTGTCGCCTGAGGGCGGTAGTGGCCCTCGCTACGTACTCTGATTTGCATGTCAGCGACCCCTGCCGGCGTTCCCCACCCGTACCTGCACCGCAGCGCCGGGCGCGCCTCGGTGCCCGGCCCCGACCGTGGTGCCTCCGGACGCGCGCGTCCAGCCGAGACGCGCTGGTACCCGTCGCACGACGACCGGCGGGTCGGCCCGGGCGGTCCGGTGGGACCGACGGGACCTGGTGGGCCGGGTGGCGCCGGCGGGTCGGGACGGCGTGGGCCACGGCCGAGGTGGGGGCGGATCGGTCTGGTGGCCGGCATCACGGTGCTGGTGCTGGCACTCCTCGGTGGCCTGGGCGCGTGGCTGTACGCGCGCAACCTCAACAACGACCTGGCCCGCACCGACCCGTTCGCCGAGATCACCGGCGGTCGGCCGGCGAAGCCCGTCGACGGCGCGCTGAACATTCTGCTGGTCGGCAGCGACTCACGGGACCCGGACGCGCCGGTCGACTCGAAGAGCCAGTGGCGGGCCGACACGATCATCGTGATGCACATCCCGGCCGACCACCAGGAGGCGTACCTGGTCTCCATCCCGCGTGACCTGTACGTGCCGATCCCGGAGAGCGCCGGCGCGGACTGCGGCTCCGGCCGGCGTGCGAAGATCAACGCGGCGTTCGCCTTCGGTGGCCTGCCGCTGGCGGTCCGTACCGTGGAGTGCTTCAGCGACGTCCGGATCGACCACGTCATGGCGATCGACTTCGGTGGGTTCAAGGAGGTCACCGACGCCCTCGGCGGGGTGGATCTGAAGGTGGAGCGGACCATCACCTCGATCCACAAGCCGTACCGGACGTTCACCAAGGGCACCAACCACATGGACGGCGCGGAGGCGCTGGACTGGATCCGGCAGCGCAAGCAGTTCCCGGACGGCGACTTCGCCCGGATGCGGCACCAGCAGGAGTTCCTGCGGGCGCTGATGGACAAGGCGGCCAGCACCGGCACCCTGGCGAACCCGAAGAAGCTCAACGACTTCCTCAAGTCGGTCACCGCGGCGGTGACCGTCGACCAGGGTTTCTCGTTGACCGATATGGCAGTGCAGTTCCGCAACCTGCGCGGTGAGAACCTCACCTTCCTGACCAGCCCGAACTCGGGCAGCGACACGATCAACGGCGAGTCGGTGGTGGTCTCGGACCGGGAGAAGGCGCTGGCGATGTACAAGGCCATGTCGGCGGACACCATGGCGGACTGGGTGAAGGCCAACCCGCCGAAGAACTCCGACGGCGGATGAACGCGGAGTAACACGGCGGTTTACCCAACGCGAGTCGGGCTCACCGTTTCGGTGATCGAGTACGACCGATCGCACGGTTGACGGTACCTGTCGTCCCAATTGAGTCCAGATGAACTCGCAAAGTCGAATTGATGTACGTACAGTGGTGCCGCCCCCTCCTGATCACGAGCTGGAGCACGAATGCCGGTTCAGGCCAGCCGTCGCCCTCCGTCCACGAAATCCGCCGCAGCGAGCGGCCGGATCGCCGCGTCGATCCCGATGCAGCCCGGCCCGTCGGGCGGCGGCCCGGGCGGTCGTCCGCCCGGTGGCGGCGACAACCGGACGGGCGGCAAGGGGCCGGCGAAGAAGCGGCCCCGGCGCAAGGATCCGCTCTGGGCCCGCCTCACCGTGGTCTTCGGTGCGGTGCTGATGCTCAGCAGCGGGGTGGCCATCGTCGGCTCGAAGGTGCTGATCGGTCAGGCCACCGGCGACATCGCCCAGCGCAACCTGCTCGGTGAGGCCGGCAAAACCGACGCCGAGGGCGGCGCGAGCCTGGACGGCCCGATCGACATGCTGCTGCTCGGTGTGGACGCGCGGGAGCGGTGGGCCGCCGACGACGTCCGGTCGGACAGCATCATCATCCTGCACATCCCGGCCTCGCACGACCAGGCGTACCTGATCTCGATCCCCCGGGACACCGAGGCGCAGATCCCGCCCTTCAAGAAGAGCGGCTTCCCCGGCGGCACCGACAAGATCAACGCTGCTTTCCAGGCCGGCGCCCGCAACGGCGGCGGCTGGGAGGGTGGCGCCCAGCTGATGGCCCAGACGATCAAGCGCCTCACCGGCGTCAGCTTCGACGGCGCGGCGATCATCAACTTCGGCGGCTTCAAGAACGTCATCGACACGCTGGGCACGGTCAAGATCTGTGTCAGCCACGAGGTCAAGTCGAAGCACATGTCGTTCGTCGACGGCAAGCCGATGTGGAACGCCGACGCCAAGAAGACCGGCAAGTCGATGACCCCGGTGGTGCACAAGAAGGGCTGCCAGGAGATGGAGGGCTGGGCTGCCCTCGACTACGCCCGGCAGCGCTACGGCCTGCCCGGCGGCGACTACGACCGGCAGCAGAACCAGCAGCAGCTGATCAAGGCGATGGCCCGTAAGGCCACCGACGGCGGCATGCTGACCAACCCGGCCAAGATGAACTCGTTGATCAAGGCGGCCGGCAAGGCCTTCGTCCTGGACACCGGCGGCGTGCCGATCGAGAACTTCATCTTCACCATGCGTGGCGTCACCGCGAACGAGTTGACCATGTTGAAGACCAACAACGGCAACTTCAACGGCAACGGCAACAACCGCGAGGCGTTGAACGCCGAGACGATGCAGATGTTCGAGGCGGTCAAGCAGGACAAGCTCGCCGAGTTCGTCTTCAACCACCCCGAGGTGATCTCCGGCCGCAAGTGAGCGGGCCTCGAGTCGCGGAAAGCCCGGCGACCGTCCCGTCACGGACCGTAGCCTGACGTGAGCACTGTTCACGTATCGGCTGCGGGGAGGCGGTCACGTCCAGGTGGGGACGGAACGCGGCCGGCCGGGCACGCCCGGCCGGGCCACGCCGCGACCGCGGGCCACGCCTCCTGCTCGGCGTCGGCCTGGCCCTCGTCCTGCTGGCCGGGCTCGCCGTGGTCGGCCTCAAGACACTGAGCCATCGGTACGACCGTACGGTGACCAAGGAGCAGTTGCTCGACGCCGACGCCCGTACCGACCGGACCGACCTGGACGGGGCGCTCAACTACCTGCTGGTCGGCACCGACCGACGCGCCGGCAGCAGCGAGCCGGACCAGCGCTCGGACACCATCCTCATCGTGCACGTGCCCGCCGGGCGGCGTGCGGCGTACCTGATCTCCATCCCGCGTGACCTGCTGGTGGCGATCCCACCGGCGAACGGCTTCGGCGGCGGCCCGGACAAGATCAATGCCGCGTACGAGCACGGTGGCGGCGGACCGGCCGGCACCCGGCTGCTCTCGAGCACCCTGAACCAGCTCACCGGCATCCGGTTCGACGGCGCCGCCCTGGTCGACTTCTCCGGCTTCCGGAAGGTGATCGACCTGCTCGGCGGGGTGCAGATGTGCGTCGACACCGAGGTGCGCTCGATCCACACCAACCGGGTCTTTCCCACCGGCTGCCAGCGGATGGACGGGGCGCAGGCGCTGGACTACGTACGGCAGCGCTACGACCTGCCCGGCGGCGACTACGACCGGCAGCGCCACCAACAGCAACTCCTGCGGGCGATGCTGGACAGCGCCGGCGACGCCGATCTGCGCAACAACCCGGTCAAGCTGGACCAGGTGCTCCGCGCGGTCGGCGGCTCGTTGACCGTCGACACCAACGGCGTACCCCTTGAGGACCTGCTCGTCGCGCTCCGCGCGCTGCCGCCCGACGGGATGCGCGGCGTCCAGGTGCCCTCGTCGCCGCAGACCATCGACCAGGTCTCGTACGTGGTGCTGGACAACGGCGGCAACGGGCTGTTCGAGGCGGTCCGGGGCAGCCGGGTACCGGCCTGGGCGCAGGTCAACCCGCGCTGGGTGACCCGGTTGTGACCGTGGCGACGGCCGGGTCGGTGCCGATCCGGCCCGCGAGGATCTAGTGTTGCTTCCTGTGTTCGGACCCCAGGTTCCCACCGTGCCCGTGACCGAGATCGACGACGACACCTACCTGCTCGACGTGCGGGAGGCCGACGAATGGGCGGCCGGCCACGCCCCCACCGCCCACCACCTGCCGATGATGGAGTTGCCGGCACGGCTGGCCGAGGTGCCGACCGACCGGGACGTGGCCGTCATCTGCCGCTCCGGCGGACGATCCGCCCAGGTCGTCGCCTACCTGGTCAACAACGGCTGGGGACAGGTGCGCAACGCGGACGGCGGGATGCGCCAGTGGGCGGCGGTCGGCCGACCGGTGGTCGACGCGAACGGGCAGCCCGGCCAGGTCATCTGAGGCGGACGGGATGGGCGGGCCACTGGTCTTCGCGCACCGCGGCGCCTCGTACGACCTCCCGGAGCACACCCTCGCCGCGTACCTGCGCGCCCTCGACGAGGGCGCCGACGGGCTGGAGTGCGACGTCCGGCTGACCCGGGACGGTCATCTGGTCTGTGTGCACGACCGGCGGCTGGACCGGACGAGCAACGGCCGCGGGCTGGTCAGCGCGCGGACCCTCGCCGAGCTGGACGCGCTGGACTTCGGCTCCTGGCATCCGGGCGGCGCGCCGAGCGGTGACCTGCCGCCGGACGAGTCGCACACCCGGCTGTTGACCCTGGCCCGGCTGCTCGACGCGGTGCTCGCCGCCGGGCGGCCGGTCCGGCTGCTGGTGGAGACGAAACATCCGTCCCGCTTCGGCGCACAGGTGGAGCGGCGGTTGGTCGACCTGCTCCGGCGGTACGGGCTGGCCGACCCGGCCCCTGACGACCCGGTCCAGGTGACCGTCATGTCGTTCTCCCCGCTGGCCGTACGGCGGGTCCGGGAGCTGGCCCCGGCACTGCCCACGGTGCTGCTGCTGGAGGTGCTTCCACCCTGGCTGCGCCTCGGCCGGTTGCCGTTCGGCGCGCGCATCGCCGGCCCGGGTATCGGGCTGCTCCGGGCCCGCCCCCACCTGCTGCCCGCGCTGCGCGCCGCCGGCAACCAGGTGTACGTCTGGACGGTCAACGACCCGGCCGACGTGGAGCTGGTGCTGGCCGAGGAGGTGGACGGGATCATCACGGACCGACCGGCGCACGTCCTGGCCCGGCGGGACCGCTGAATGGGCCGGTCGAGGCGAACGAGCCGATGCCTACCCGACGTCCGGGGGTGCCGAAAGCCGGGCCGGCGGGGCAGACTCGGCACATGCCGGAGCGTATCGATTTTCCCGCTCTTCTCGCCGGCCACACCGTCGTGATCGAGATGATCAATGCAGGGGACGCGGGCCTACCGGTCCTTACCCAGCTTCTCCGGTTGACCCAACCGGCGCTCGGCGCGAGCGGGATGGCCTTCGTCGAGTTCGGCCCGACCGGCGGCCGGGTGATCGCGGCCACCGGCGCGGCGGAGTGGGCGGTCGGCCGTCCGCTCGCGGTGGACGACCCGGACACCGTCCGGCTGCTCTCCGGCCCTCGGGTGAGCCAGGTCCGGGTGACCGATCTGAGCGGCAAGCTCGCCGCCGAACTGGCCGGCAGCGGACTACGCCGGATGGTGGTGTCCCGGGCCGAGATCGGCGGCCACACCGTCGGCAGCCTGCACGCCCTCTATCCGGGTGACGACGGGCCGGGCGCCGAGCACCAGGGCGTCATCGCGTACCTCGCCTCGTGCGTCGCGCACATGTACGGCGACCAGACCGGGTTGCCGGTGCACGGCGACGGGCCGGTGGTGGCGGCACTCGCCGACGGGCTGGCGGTGGTCGACCGGGACGGGCACGTCCGGCTCTGGAACCCGGCCGCCGTCCAGGTCACCGGCTGCGCGACGGACCAGGCCCTGAACCGGCCGTTGCCGTTCCCGCTGCCGCCCGCGGGCCAGGTCCGCGACCACCGGCTGCCGGACGGGCGCTGGCTGCGCATCACCTCCGGCGACCTGCCCGGCCCGGGCGCACTGCGGGTGGTCACCTTCCGCGACATCACCGACCAGCAGCGCCGCGACCACGACCGGGAACTGTTCGTCGCGGTGACCAGCCACGAGCTGCGCACGCCGGTCACCGTCATCAAGGGGTACGCGGACACCCTCACCGACCACTGGGAGTCGCTGACCGACGGCGACCGGCGGCAGGCCGCCCGGGTGATCGGGCAGCGCGCCAACGAGCTGGCCCGGTTGGTCGACCGGCTGCTCTCCTCGGCGGCCGAGACGGGGCCCGCCGACGAGCCGCCCACCCCGTTCGACCTCGGTGCGGCGCTGCGCGCCGCGGTGGTGGACCTGCCGGCGGAGCTACGGCACCGGCTGACGCTGCACCTCCCCGTCGACCTGCCCAAGGCGCTCGGCCACCGGCCCAGCCTGGCCACCGTCCTGACCGAGCTGGTGACCAACGCCGGCAAGTACTCGCCGCCGGGCTCCCCCATCGAGATCACCGCCGGGGTCGACGGTCAGTTGGTCGCGTTCCGGGTGAGTGACCGCGGCATCAGCATCCGGCCGGAGCACGTGGAACGGGCGTTCGACCGGTTCTGGCAGGGCGAGTCCGGTGACCGGCGCGGCTACCCGGGAGCGGGGCTCGGCCTCTATCTCGTCCGCCGGATCGTTGAACAACAGAATGGATGGGTATCCCTACGTCCGAGGACCGACGGCGGTACGGTCGCAGAGGTGCGGCTACCGCGCGGTTGACCAGCGGGACGCGACGTGGAGGCGACGGTGGCGACGGCGACGAGGGATCGGGCGTGGTGCGTGGTGGTTCCCCACCACCCCGCCGGCGCACGACTGGCCCGGCATCGGCTCGCCGACGACCTGGCTGACCTCGTACCCCCGACGCTTCTCGCGGATCTGATCGCGGTGCTCGCCGAGCTGGTGGGCAACTCGGTCCGGCACGCCCGCCCGCTGCCCGGCGGCGTGGTCCGGGTGGCCTGGCGGCTGCGGGCGGCCGCCGACGGCCCACGGATCCAGTTGCGGGTGACCGACGGCGGCGCGGCCACCGGTCCACGGATCCGCACCGCGGGCCAGGACGCGGCGGACGGGCGGGGTCTGCACATCGTGGCCGGCCTGGCGACCCGCTGGGGCGTCGAGCGGGACGGCATGGGTCAGCGCGTCTGGGCGGAGTTCGACCCCATTCCCCGGCTGGTCGCGGCGAATTAGGGTCCGGGCCACGGTGCGCGGTCGAGGGCTCTAGGCTGTGACGCCGTGAGCAAGCGTCGAAAGAGCCAGCGAGCAGCCACCGACACCACTCCCCGCCGGGACAAGGTGCGGGACGTCTTCGTGCCGCGCCCCTTCGAGGGCCTGACCGACGAGCCCGAGTGGATCGCGCTGCGCGAGCTGGTGCCCGCCGCGTCCGCCCCGCTGCGGCTGGCGCCCGCCCTGGTCGAGGAGTTCGGCGACCGGTCGGCGACCCTGGCCACGGTGCTGCCGATGGCCGCGCCGGCGGTGAGCAAGCCGGACGGCCAGGTGCTCATCGGTCTGCAGCGTCACCAGCAGTCCGGCGACGTCTCCCGGGACCTGGCCGAGGCGCTCCTCTGCGCGCTGCGTACCGAGCCGGGCGGCCAGGTGTCCGTACCGCCGCTGCCCGGCCCCGGGCCGCGACTCCAGGACATCCTGGTGGACGGTCCCCTGGAGATCAGCATGCACGACGGGTTCGAGTTCTGGCTCGACCCCGGCGCGGCCGACGACCCGAGCGTCCAGGCGTCCCTGGAACGGGCGAACGCAGCCATCTACCCGACCGTGCGGATGACCTCCGCGAAGGCCGCGTACTGGTGTCAGGTCCCCGAGAAGGCGCACGTGCGCTGGGTGCTGCCGGACGACGAGGACGCCGCCCTCGACGCGCTGGCCCGGCTCGGCGCGGCCGGCACGCTGACGCTCGGCGACCAGACCAAGTTCGCCGGGATGTTCCGCGCCCACGGCCGGCTGGTCCCCGTCTGGGATCTGCCCGAGGAGACGCCGGCGAGCGAGTGGGAGGACCCGGTGGCGCAGTTCGCCAAGCGCTACGCGGAGGCCCTGGCCAGCACCGATCCGTTGGACGCCGCCGGCCGGCGGGCCCGGCAGGGGCTGCTCGGCCGCCAGCTCACCCTGCGCTGACCCGGGCCCGCTGCCCGTTCAGCGGGTACGGGCAGCGGGTGGCCCGGTTCAGCGTCGGGCGGGCAGCGGCTCGCGGACGATCGGGCAGGACATGCAGCGCGGGCCGCCCCGGCCGGAGCCCAGCTCTGAGCCGGCGATCGGGATGATCTCGATGCCGGCCCGCTCCAACTGCGCGTTGGTCTCGGTGTTGCGCTCGTAGCCGACGCACAGTCGGGGCGCGAGGGCGAGGGTGTTGTTGCCGTCGTCCCACTGCTCGCGTTCCGCGGTCACCGGGTCCAGGCCGGTGTCGATGACCCGGAGCTGGTCCAGGTCCATCGCGTCGGCGGCGGCCCGCAGGAAGGGCGCCGGGCCGTCCACCCGCGGGTCCTCGCCGTCCGCGCCGGCGATGACGGTGTACGCCGAGAGCGTGCTGGCGATGTTCGGGTACATCAGGACGGCGTCGACGTCGACCATCGTGCAGACGGTGTCCAGGTGCATGGTGGCGCGTTTCTGGGCGATCGGCACCACCAGGATGGTGTGGGCCAGGCCGGCGGCGAAGACCTGCCGGCCGAGGCGTTCCACGCCCGCCGGGGTGGTCCGTTCACCCACGCCGACCGCCAGCACCCCGGGTGCGAGCAGCAGCACGTCCCCGCCCTCCAGGTGTTCCAGGTCGGGGCGGTAGACGAACTCGGTGCCGGCGAACCGTGGGTGGTGCCGGTAGATGGCGTCGGTGAGGGTGGTCTCCCGGCGGCGGGCCGGCATGGCGAGACTGGTGACACCGACCCGATCGCCGATCCAGAGCGACGAGTCCCGGGTGAAGAGCAGGTTCGGCAGCGGATCGATGACGAAGTCGTGCCGGTCCATCAGGGTGTAGACGAGCCCGCCCGGGCGCTCCGAGCTGATCCGCAGCTCCTCGTGGGCCAGCCCGGCGGTGAGCACGTCTGCCAGCGCGACCGGGTCCAGGTAGGCGAGGTGGTCGGCGACCCGGGCGCGGAGCGTGTCGCCGAGCCGGCGCGAGCGCAGCACCTGCTCGGTCAGTTCGACGCGGGCGTCCTCGACGGCCAGCGTCTCGGCCAGCAGGGTGGCCAGGTAGAGCACCTCGACCCCGCGCTCGCGCAGCGCGGCCGCGAAAGCGTCGTGCTCCTCCTGGGCGCGGCCCACCCAGGGGATCGCGTCGAACAGGAGCGAGTCGTTGTTGCGCGGGGTGAGCCGGGCCAGTTCCGGGCCGGGCCGGTGCAGCAGGACGGTGCCGAGCCGGCCGACTTCACTGTCGACGTAGTGGGTCACCCCCGCAGCGTAGGGCAGGGTTTGGCGGCATCCGAGAAAAGAACTGTGGATGAATATGGCATTCATCCACAGTCACTCCGGCGCTCCGGCTTGCCGAACACCCACAGTGGCAACGTAGGGTAGTGAGGACATAACTTCGAGGGACCTTTTGCCGGAGGTCGCGATGACTGTCTTTCCCGCACGACGAGCCGTACCGACCGCCCGGGCACTGCCGCCCATCGCGGTGCCCCACCCCCGCGTCGAGGCGACCGGGGCTCTCGAACCGGTCCGCCCCACACCGCTCGAGTGGGCCCGACGCCGCCGCGCCGAGCGCGGTGCCCGTCGGCTGGAGGCGGCCGGTGCGCGGGCGCTCGGCCAGCTCGACCACCTCGGGCCGTCCTGGCACGTGATCGAGTGGCCCCGCACTGACGTGGCGGACGTCCTGCTCGACCGCGCTCAGGACGACCGAGCCGGTTTCCTCGCCATCGGGCCGAGCGGGCTGTTCGCGGTGACCATCGCCGACCACGGCCGGGCCCGGGTGCTCGTCGCCGGGGACGTCGTGCAGATCAACGGTAAGCGGCCCCCGTACGTCACCGAGGCCCGGCGGGACGCCAAGCGAGCCAGCAAGGCCCTCTCCGACGCGGTGGGGCTGACCATCCCGGTGACACCCGTGCTGACCTTCGTGGGCTCCGGCGTGATCAGCGTCTACGGCCTCCCGAAGGACTGCCTCATGGCCACCCACCGGGAGCTGGACCGGCTCCTCGTGGCCGGTGGCAACCGGATCAGCCCGACCACGGCCGAGAAGCTGGCCCGGGTGGCACAGCACCCGAGCACCTGGCTGAACGGCACGTACCGTCCATCGGCCGACTACCGGTGGTACGAGGAGGGCCGAACGGCCGCTGACAAGGCGGCGCACCGCCGGTAACGTCACCGGCGACGCCACGCGGCCCCGGTCCCCCACCTACCCACCGGCTCCCGCGCCGTCGCCGGCCGCCCGGGGGTTCTCCGCTGCGGCGCGGTGACCCGGCTCGCTCGGTGATTCCGTCGTCGACCGGCTAGCGTGGACAGTCCGTCGTTGTACATAGGAGGCGCGGTGGCCCACGTCGAACTCTCGCTCTCGGAAGTGTTCGTGCCGTCGGCCCGAGCCACGACAGAGCCGGAGTTCGACAATGTCGGCCAGTGGTCCTCGACCGTCGGTCGGGCCGACGAGCCCTGCCTGCTGATCGACGCCGACACCCGCGTGGTGGCCATCTCCACCGCCGGCTGCGAGCTGCTCTGCCTGGGCGAGCCCGCCGGCCTGATCGGGCGACCGCTGCTCGACGGTGGCCTCCGCCTGCTCGACTTCACCGCCAACCGGGGTGAGCTGACCGAGGCCGAGGTCGACAAGATCCCGCCCCTGCTGGCGCTCTCCTCCGGCCGGCTAGCCCGTGGACTGCTGCGGGTGCAGGCCGCGGCCCCCGGCTGCCCCGACGCGACGGTCGACGCGATCTCCACCCCACTGCTCTCCGACGGCACGGTCGCGGGTTCGCTCACCTTCTTCTCCGAGGTCTGACCTGCGGCGGGTTGTGGTGTTCGCCGCACGCGGCGATGCCCGGACCGGCCCGGATCCACGCCGTAAGGTGCCCTCATGCTCGATATCACCCTGCTGCCCGGGGAGTACGCCGTGTGCCGGCTGGGTGCCGGCACTGCCCTGCCGGACGCGTTGTCGAGCGGGCTGGGTCGCGCCGACGTGGTCACCGTGAGCTGGACGACCGAGGGGATCTCGGTGATCTGCCCGGCCGATCGGCTGCCCGCCGAGGCCGTCGTGGAGACCACCTGGCGCTGCCTGCGGGTCGCCGGGCCGACGGACGTGAACGGCACCGGAACCCTCGCGGCGCTCGTGGACCCGCTCGCCGCAGCCCGGGTCAGCGTGGTGACCTTCTCCACCTTCGACACCGACTACGTGCTGGTACCGGCCGTCCGGCTGACCGAGGGCACGACCGCGTTGGAGCGCGCCGGACACCGCCTCCTCGGCTGAGCTTCACCCGGCCGACCGCTCGCCCTACGATGGGCTCGGCCACCCCGGCCGCGACGTGTCCCGATGTCCCGAGGATCGGCCCGTGCCGTTCACCCCACCCCGCCACCCGTTCGCCCGAAGCGCCGCCGCGCCCGCGTGGGCCGCGCTGCTGACGCTCCTCGCCATCGGATCGCTGACCGGCTGCGGGGCACCTCCCGAGCTGCACGAGCCGGCCGGTCTGCCCACCGCAGCCGGCAGCCCGCGGCCGTCCGGCCCGACCGGCGTCCCGACGGGTACCCCCTCGACCGCGCCGACCGCGCCGCCACCCGCCACCCGCTCGGCCACCCCGGACCCCGGTCTCGTCGCGACGGCCTGCCGGAACGGGCCGACCGGGCAGCGGGTGGTGCAGTTGCTACGCGGGCGGGCCTCGGTGCTCCCGGACAACGTCCGGGTCCGGGTCCGCACCGGACCGCTGTGCGCCGGGGACTGGCAGTACACCGTGCTGGAGGTGACCGGGCACGAGGAGCTTCAGGTCGTCACCCAGGGACGGCCCACCGCCCTGGAGCTGGTCACCGCGGGCACGGACGTGTGCACCGCCGAGGTCCGGGCCACCGGGCCGGCCGGGATCCGTACGCTCGCCTGCGATCCTTCTCCGGCGGTCGGGCCGGGTGCGTAGTCTGGGCGGCATGCCCGGAACACCGCCTACGCGCTTCGTCTATCTCGGCCCCGAAGGCACCTTCGCCGAGCAGGCCCTGCGCACCATCCCCGCCGCCGAACACGGCTCCCGTACGCCCGCGCGCAGCGTCGGAGAGGCGCTGGACAGCATCCGGGCCGGGGAGGCCGACGCGGCGCTCGTACCGCTGGAGAACTCGATCGGCGGGGCGGTCGGCGTCACGCTCGACGAGATCGTTGAGGGCGAGCCGCTGGTGATCACCCGGGAGGTGATCCTGCCGGTGGAGTTCGTGCTCGCCGCGCGAACCGGCACCACGCTGTCGACGGTCCGCTCGATCGCGGCCCATCCGCAGGCGTCCACCCAGTGCCGAGGCTGGCTGCGGGACCACCTGCCCGACGCGGTGGTCATCGACGTCCTCTCCAACGGCGCGGCGGCGGCGGGGGCGGGGTCCGGAGAGTACGACGCGGCGATCTGCGCGCCCATCGGGGCGGCCCGGCACCGGCTCGCGCTGCTCGCCGACAAGATCGCCGACCACCCGGACGCGGTGACCCGTTTCGTGCTGGTCTCCCGTCCCGGGCCACCCCCACCGCCGAGCGGCGACGACCTCACCTCGCTGGCCGTCTACATCGCCCACGACCGGGTGGGCGCGCTGCTCTCGGTGCTGGTCGAACTGGCCGTACGGGGGGTGAACCTGACCCGGATCGAGTCCCGCCCGACCGGGGAGGCGCTGGGCCGGTACGTCTTCTTCCTCGACTGCACCGGACATGTGGCCGACGTACGCCTGGGTGAGGCGTTGCAGGGGCTGCGCCGGGTGTGCGCGGAGGTCCGTTTCCTCGGGTCCTATCCCCGGCACCGCTGGGTCGAGGCCGCCGAGCGGCGGGGGTCCGCGCCGGCCGGTCTCTCCGACGTCGACTACGCCGACGCGGCGGCCTGGCTGGCCCGGCTGCGTGCCGGCGAGATGAGCTGACCGGGGCGAACACCGCACGCCCCGGCCGCGTCGACGCTCAGCTCAGCAGACCGCCGAGCAGGCCACCCTCCTGTTGCTGCTGACCACTGCCCATGACGGGCGGCTCCTCGGACGGCTGCACCACGACGAAGCCCTGACCGGCGAAGCTCATGGTGAACGATTCACCGGTGCGACGGCCCAGCAGCGTGCCGAGGCCGAGCTGTTCGGCGCGGTGGTAACCGGTCTGGAGGTTGGCCGACCAGCAGACGGCGGCCTGCGGGTCGACGTACGTCGGGGCGTCCACGTTGAGCACCACCGGGGTGCCCTTGGTGGTGATGGCGATCCGGCCGTACCCGCTGAACACGCAGTTGAACAGCCCGGACGAGGACGCCATGCCGGCGCCGCCGACCATCCTGATGTCGTACTGCAGGGTCGAGTCGAAGGCGAGCACGCTGGACCCGTTGATGGAGAGCGCGTCGCCCGGCTCCAGGTCGATGATGTGCACGTCCTTGGCCAACTCGGCGAGGAAGACGTCCCCCTGGCCGGTGACCTTCATCAGCGGGACGCCCTCGCCGGTCAGCTTCTGCTTGAGGAACTTGCCGAGGCCGCCCGAGCCCAGGGCCTGGAACTGCACGTTGCCCTGGTAGGCGACCATCGAGCCGACCCGGGCCATCGCCTCGCCGTTGAGCTCGATCTTCAACATCTTGGAGTTCTGCAGACGCATGCCCGCCTGCGCCGACTCCTTCTCCAGATTCTCCGACGAGAACAGCTCGCTGCGCATGAAAGGTGCCTCCTGAAATGGTCGCGGTCGCTGCACCGACGGTAGGTGACCACGGCAACCAGAGGCGCTCGGTTCAACGGTGCTCGCGCACGCGGCTCGCGCGTCAGCCCCAGCCCAGGTCGTGCAGCCGGTCGTCGTCGATGCCGAAGTGGTGGGCGATCTCGTGCACCACGGTCACCGCCACCTCGTCGACGACGTCCTCGTCGTTGTCGCAGATGCGCAGGATCGGGTGACGGTAGATGAAGATCCGGTCCGGCAGTACGCCGGAGTAGTCCCAGCCCCGGTTGGTGAGCGCGTGCCCCTCGTAGAGGCCGAGCAGATCGGACTCGCCCGGTGGCGGGTCGTCCTCGACGAGGATCACCACGTTGTTCATCAGGCCGAGAAGCTCTTCGGGCACCTCGTCGAGGGCGTCAGCGACCAGTTCCTCGAAGCGCTCGCGGGTCATCTCCACCGGCACGACGTTCATTCTGCCCGACGCGGGACCGATCGGCCGGGTCGCGCACGGCGACCCGGGCCGGCGTCCACGGGTGCGGGTCGCCGGTCAGGGCGTGTGTCAAAGTCCTCGGTCGAGCCGAGGCGGAGTCCAGGCGGCGATCCGGCAAGGCGGAGATTGGCTCGGATACCGGTGTTGTATCCGGGCCAATCTCCAACGCGGCCGGTCGTCGTCCGGGCCCGCCGCAGGCCGGCCAGGGGCTTTGACAAACGCCCTAGGCGGCCAGGCGGGCGGTGAGGGTGATCTCGGCGCCCGGCGAGAGCAGGCGGGAAATCGGGCAGTTGGCCTTGGCGGCCTCGGCGAGCTTCTGGAACTCCGCCTCGTCCACGCCGGGCACCTGGCCGACGGTCTCGAGGTCGATCCGGGTCACGCTGAACCCGGCGTCGGTCTTGTCCAGGTGGACCTTGGCGGTGGTCTCGACCGAGGTCGGCGTGGTGCCGGCGTCGGCGAGGGCCTTCGAGAACGCCATCGAGAAGCAGCCCGCGTGGGCGGCGGCGATCAGCTCCTCCGGGTTGGTGCCCTCGCCCTCCTCGAAGCGCGACTTGAAGGAGTAGTTGCCGGACAGGCCGCCCTTACCGGTGCGGACGGTGCCGGAACCCTCGGTGAGATTGCCCTGCCATTGTGCGGAAGCGGTACGGATAGGCATGTCGAGAACGCTAGCGGATAGCTGACCCCCGGGCGACCGACCGGCACCGACGACCGCCCTGCGATTCCCGTCACCACGATCGGCGGTGGCCGTGGGGCGGTGTCGACGGCAGCGCCGCCACCACGGGCTGTGCCATGATGCGACGCAGGCCCGTGACCGGCGGAGGGATGGCCGATGCCCGAGGATCTGCCCGTTCCGCGCCAGGGCGACCCACCCGACGCGCCGGCCGTGATCGAGTGGGGCGCCGACGAGCCCACCCGTGCCCGCCGGTTCGGTAACCCGCTGGTCGGTCTGACCCGGGATCCTCGCCTGCCACTGCTGCTGGCCGGCCTCGGCGCGGTCGCCGGAGTCGCGTCGATGATCGGTGAGTGGGTGCTGACCACCATGCCCAGCGGCGGTCCCGACGGGCCCACCACGATCGAGGTGCACGCCAGCGTGTCCGAGATCGGCGGCTACGGGGTCGCCTACCTCGCCGGCCTGCTCGCCCTGGCCTGCGCCGTGGCCCTGGCGCTGGGGGGCACGGCGGCGGTCCGGGCGAACGCGCGACTGGCCGGGCTCACGTTGTCCGGTGCGCTGCTGGCGTTGCTGGTGGCCGCCACCGCGACGCTCGACAACTCCGGGGAGCGGCAACTCTTCTACGCGACCGAGGACGAGTTCCGGGTCGAGTACGGCCGCGGTCTCGTGCTGGCGTTCGTCACGTGCGTCCTCTTCGCCGCCGCACTACGACTGGCGTGGGCCGTACCGACCGGTGCGCCCACGGAGCCGACTGACGACGGCACCCGCGCCGACGTACCCGCGATGCGTTCCTGGCGCCGCCGTGCGGAGCCAGGCCCCCTGGACGACGGTCCACCCGCCCCAGCCGACCTGACGGTCCAGCCCACCACCCCCTTCGCCCGCCCCGAAAACCCCACCTAAGCCACCCCACCCCACCCCCGCCCCGAACCCGCCCCACCACCGCGCCGATCTTGCGGTTTCTGTCGTCACATAAGGCGCCAAAGCCCTCGAATCGGCAACCGGAAGTGCAAGATCGGCGCCAGCGGGGGGCGGGCGCGGGTTGGACACCTTCAGGGCGCTGGGGGTTGGTGCCCGATTCGCCGGGAAGCCATGGTTGCGACCCATTCCGCGAGGTACGGTTGCTGCCCGCCGTCACGCCGGGTCTCGATCAGGACCACACAGCTGGCTGCGACGGCGGTGGGCGAAGGAGGAACGATGACCCGCCCGGGACTGCCCAAGCTGATCGCGACCGACCTCGACGGAACGCTCGTCCGCAGCGACGACACCGTCTCCGCGTACACCCACGGGGTGCTCGACCGGGTGCGGGCCGCCGGAATTCCGGTGGTCGGCGCCACCGGACGCGGCCCTCGCCTGACCGAGTTGACCCGCAACGACATCCGCGCCGCCGACTTCCTGGTGATGGCCGGCGGCGGGCGGGTGGTCGACCAGAGCGACCCGGCGGGCCCGGTGGTGCTCCGTGACGAGCGCCTGCCCGCCGAGGTGCTGGCCCGGTTGCTCGCCGACCTGGAGGCCGAGGTCGGCCCGCTGACCGTGATGGTCGAGGCGTCCGACGAGCACGACGCCCCGCTCTGGGGTGACTACCACCCCAGTTGGCCCTACCAGGACCGGTTCGAGGCGCGCAGCCGCGCCGAGTGCCTCTCCTGCGACGTGCTCAAGGCGTTCGCCAGGACCGCAGACCACCACGTGGACGAACTGCTGGCGGTGGCCCGCCGGATCGTCGACCCGCAGGTCGCCACGCTCACCCAGGCTGGGCTCGGGTTCATCGAGATCTGCCCGCCGGGGGTGGACAAGGCGACCGGGCTGACCGTCGTGGCGCAGACCCTCGGTGTCGACCCGGCCGACGTGCTGGTCTTCGGCGACATGCCCAACGACCTGCCGATGTTCGAGTGGGCCGGCTGGTCGCGGGTGGCGGTCGCCAACGCGCACCCGGAGGTCCGCGCGGTCGCCGACGAGGTGACCCTGCGTAATGACGACGACGGGGTGGCCGTGTACCTGGACCGACTACTGTCCCGGTGATGGGAGAGACGCCCCGGCTCATCGCCACGGACATCGACGGCACGCTGATCCGCGACGACCACACGGTCAGCCCGCGCACCGCCGACGTGCTCGCGCGGATCTCCGCGCGAGGCACGCCGGTCGTGCTGGTCACCGGCCGCCCGGTCCGCTGGCTCAAGATGGTGTACGACCAGCTGGCCGAGCCGCTGCCGGCGGTCTGCGCCAACGGCGCCGTGGTTTACGACCCGTTCAACGACGAGGTGCTCCGGGCTGACCCGCTCGCGCCGCAGCACCTGGCGGAGGTGGCCCGGCGGCTGCGTGCCGAGGTGCCCGACATCAGCTTCGCCGTGGAGATCCTGGACAGCCGGGAGATGCGCCACGAGGCGCACTACCCGCTGCGCTGGGACGCCGACGCCGACGGCATCCGGCCGATCGAGACGCCGGAGGAACTGCTCTCCGTCCCGGCGGTGAAGCTCCTCGCCCGGGCCGGTGAGCAGGATCCGGACGTGTTCGCGGCGCTGATCTCCAACGCGCTGCGGGGGCTGGCGGAGGCGACGCACTCGTCGTCGTCCGGCCTGGTAGAGATCTCCGCGGCCGGGGTGACCAAGGCGGCCGGGCTCGACTGGTACTGCGACCGGCTCGGCGTGGCCGCGGCGGATGTGCTCGCCTTCGGTGACATGCCGAACGACGTACCGATGCTGAGCTGGGCCGGACGCGGGGTGGCGGTGGCCAACGCGCACCCCGCCGTCCTCGCGGTCGCCGACGAGGTGACCGGTACGAACTCCGAGGACGGCGTGGCCGCGTACCTGGAGAAGGTCTTCGGGGTGGAGTGACCGGTTAGAGGTACTGGCCGGTGTTGTGACCCTCACCGCCGCCGGGCTGGCCGAGACCCGGCATGCCCGGGACGACCCCGCCGGGACCGCTGGGGAGTGCCTGCCGGCCGCCGCGCATCTGCTCCAACTGGACCCGGGCGGCCATCTGCTGGGCGACCAGGGCGGCCTGGATGCCGTGGAACAGGCCCTCCAGCCACCCAACGAGCTGGGCGTGCGCGATGCGCAGCTCACTCTCGCTGGGTGCCTTGTCCTCGGTGAAGGGCAGCGAGATCCGCTCCAGCTCGTCGCGCAGCTCGGGTGCGAGACCTTCCTTCAGCTCGACGATCGAGCGCTCGTGGATCTCCCGCATCCGGTGCCGGCTGGCGTCGTCCAGCGGGGCGGCCTTGACCTCCTCCAGCAGCTGCTTGATCATGCTGCCGATCCGCATCACCTTGGCCGGCTGCTCGACCAGGCGGGTCGGGTCCTCGCCGTGGCCCTCCTCGGTCTGCACGGTGCCGATCGGCCGGCCGTCCGGACCGACCACCACAACGGTGCCGGAGTGGCCGGAGTCATCGGGGCCGGGCTGGTCGTTCTGCTCAGCGGAGCGCGCTTCGGTCATGGGGTCCATCTTTACCCAGGAGCCGTGGCCCATGCCGCCCGGGACCAACTCCCTGTGCCGAACCACCCGGGTGGGCGCGCTACCGTCGCGCCATGCCTGCCGACCCCCGCGCCGTGCTGACCCGGCCCGCGCCCGCGCCGGACCGGACGGTGGCGTACGGCGACCACCCCGACCAGGTCGCCGACCTACGCCGCCCGGCCGGTTCCGGGCCGGCCCGACCGTTGGTCGTCGTGGTGCACGGGGGCTTCTGGCGGGCCGAGTACGACCGGCGGCACACCGGACCGCTGGCCGCCGCGCTGGCGGCCGACGGGTACCCGGTGGCGCAGTTGGAGTACCGGCGTACCGGGCAGCCGGGCGGCGGCTGGCCGGGCACGTTGACCGACACCCTGGCCGGGATCGCGGCGCTGCCGGAGCTGGCCGCGCGGGCGCTGCCCGACCGGGTGCGCCCGGCCGCGCCGATCCTCGTCGGTCATTCCGCCGGTGGCCACCTGGCCCTGTACGCGGCGGCCACCGCACCGTCGACGGTCGCGGGAGTGCTGGCCCTGGCCCCGGTGGCCGACCTCGCCGAGGCGTACCGGCGGGACCTGGACTCCGGCGCGGTGGCCGCGCTGCTCGGCGGTGGTCCGGGGGACGTGCCGGACCGGTACGCGAGGGCCGACCCACGATCATTGGTACCGGTACCAACACGGACAGTAGTGATGCATGGCTCACTCGACGAGCAGGTGCCGGTGTCGATGAGCCGGGATTTTGTGGCGACGGCTCGTCGCGCGGGATCCGATATCTCCCTTGTTGAGCTGCCCGGATGCGAGCATTTCGGGCTGATCGATCCGGAGTCGTCGGCCTGGCCCCGGGTGCGGGATGTGTTGCGGTCCCTGCACGATGATCAATAGCCATTGACGCAGCGTCGCCGACCAGGTAGAACGCCGGAGGGGCGCTGTTCCGCCCTGCAACGCTTCTGGGAAGGAACTCGGTGTCGCAGATGAACCGCAGGCGGGCGCTCCAACTGTTGGCCGCGCTCGGTACGACCGGATTCGCCACCGCGTGTGGCTCCGACACCGCCGACCAGCCGACCGCCCCCAAGAGCCCGATCAAGATCGGTCTGATCGCACCGAAGGCCGGCGGCTTCAAGTCCATCGGTGACGACATCACCAACGGCTTCCAGCTCTTCCTGGACCTGCACAACCAGCAGCTGGGCGGGCACCCGGTCGAGCTGCTCACCGCCGACGAGGGCGAGACCGCCAAGACCGGCAAGGCCGCCGTCGACCAACTCCTCAAGCAGAACGTGCTGGCGCTCACCGGCGTGGTCAACTCGTCGGTGATGGTCGGCATCCGCGACACCGTCGAGGAGGCCCGGGTCCCGCTCATCGGGTCGAACGCCTCGCCGAGCAGCCTGCAGAGCGTCGTCTACATCTGGCGTACGTCCTACGTGCTGGACGAGGCCGGCCGGGCACTCGGCCTCTACCTGCGCGACCAGCTACCGGCGAACGGCCGGATCGCGATCATCGTGCCGGAGAACGTGGGCAGTCCGGACGTCGTACGGGGGTTCAAGCAGGGCTTCGGCGTCACCGACCCGCGGATCTCCGACCCGGTGACCAACACCAACCCCACCCCGAACCCCGGCAAGACCACCTACGTGGCGGACATCGAGAAGGCGCTGCGCAAGAAGCCGACCGCCGTCTTCTGCTTCTTCGCCGGCGCGGCCGGCGTGGAGTTCATCAAGCAGCTACGCGACCAGTTCTCCGGGCCTGTCTACGCTCCCGGCTTCCTCACCGAGGGCACCGTGCTGGAGAGCCTGGACCGGGACGCGTTGGGCATCCAGACCGCCCTGAACTACTCGGCCGACCTCAACAACACGTCGAACCGGGTCTTCGCCTCGGCGTACCGCAAGAAGCACCAGAGCACGCCGACGACCTACGCGATGGCGTCGTACGACGCGGCGCAGGTGCTCGACCAGGCGATCCAGCTGACCGGCGGGACGCCCTCCCCGCAGCAGGTCAACCTGGCGCTGGGCAAGCTCGGCCAGATCGACAGCCCGCGCGGCATCTGGCAGTTCAACCAGCCGCGTACGCCGCAGCAGAAGTGGTACCTGCGGGAGGTCCAGCGCGACGGTCAGATCATGTCGAACGTGCTGACCAACGAGCTGGCCACGCTGGGCTGACCCCCCCACCGGACGCAACAGGGGCCGGTCTCCCGAGCGGGAGGCCGGCCCCTGCCGTACGCGGCAGTGTTCGGGTCAGTGCCGCAGTTCGGCGATGCAGCACTTCACGCTGCCGCCGCCCTTCTTCAGCTCGGCCAACTCGACCGGGACCGGGGTGTAACCGGCGGCCTTGAGCTTGCCCGCCAGGCGGGTGGCCTCGCTGTTGAGCACCACGTTCGCGCCGTCGCTGACCAGGTTGAGTCCGAACGCCATGGCGTCCTCGTCGTCGGCGATCACCGCGTCCGGGAAGAGCTGCGTCAGCACCCGCTGACTGGCCGCGGAGAACGCGCCCGGGAAGTAGACGACGTTCGTGTCGTCGAGGGCGGCGAGCGCCACGTCCAGGTGGTAGAACCGCGGGTCGATCAGCCGCAGCGACACCACCGGCCGACCCAGCGCCTCCTGCGCCTCGGCGTGCGCCGGGATCTCGGTCCGGAAGCCGTGCCCGGCCAGGATGAGTCCGCCGTGCGCCTCCGGCAGGTACGCGAAGTCACCCTCGCCCTCGTTGGTCTCGCTCGGCGCGACGAACCGCCAGCCCTGCTGCTCGTAGAACGCGTGGTGCGCGGCCGCCTCGGCGGTCCGCTGCTCGTGCTTGAACCGCGCGCCGTAGACGCTGCCGTCGACCACGAAGGCGCCGTTGGCCGCGAACACCATGTCCGGCAGCCCCGGCTCCGGCGTGAGCAGGTGCACCTCGTGGCCGAGACCGACGAGCGTCTCGCGCAGTCGGTCCCACTGCTTGACGGCCAGGTCCCGGTCCACCGGGGTGGTCACGTCCATCCACGGATTGATCGCGTACTCGACCGCGAAATGCTCGGGCGAGCACATGAGATATGTCCGCTTTCGCGGGACTCGCTGCTGGTTCACGGTCACCAAGAGTAGGTATCGTTGAACTTTGGTAACAGCCACAACCGTTGCTTCCCAGAGGCGGAACGTTGCAGATAGACGCCGTTGACCAGCGGATCATTGCGTTGCTCGTCGCTGACGCCCGCGCGTCGTACGCCGACATCGGCACCCGGGTGTCACTCTCCGCCCCGGCGGTCAAGCGCCGGGTCGACCGGCTACGCGCAACCGGCGTCATCCGGGGATTCACCGCCGTCGTCGACCCGGCGGCCGTCGGCTGGACCACCGAGGCGTTCGTCGAGCTGTTCTGTGCCGGCCGGACCACCCCGGCGCAGATCGGCGTGGCCGCCCGCCGACACCCGGAGGTGGTCGGCGCGTACACCGTCTCCGGCGAGGCGGACGCGCTGGTGCACCTACGCGCCGCCGACATCGCCCACCTCGAGGCGGCCCTCGAACGGCTGCGCGCCGAGTCGTTCGTGACGTCCACCCGCAGCACCATCGTGCTGTCCCGGCTGGTCGAGTCCCCCGGTGTCGGCCCGTCCACCAGGGCTTGACCTCAAGTCACGTTCAGGTGTTGGACTCGTGGCGGCCTGGCACGACACGAGGGGGGACCGCATGCGGGCGATCTGGTTACGTGAGTTCGGCGGTCCCGGGGTGCTGACGCCCGGCCCGGCACCCGACCCGACGCCCGGCCCCGGCCAGGTGCTGATCGACGTCGCGCACGTGAACGTCACCTTCGTCGAGACGCAGCAACGCGCGGGGCGTCCCGGACCGAACCGGTACGCCCCGCCGCTGATCCCCGGCAACGGGGTCGGCGGAGTGATCACCGCTGTCGGGCCAGACGTCGACCCGGCCCGCGTCGGGCAACGGGTGGTCACCGCCACCGGCGGCGCCGGCGGGTACGCCGAACGGGTCGTGGTGGACGCGTCCGCGCCGATCGAGGTGCCGGCCGGGTTGGCGCTGGACGCCGCCGTGGCGCTGCTCGCCGACGGTCGTACCGCCACCATGCTCGTCGAGGCGGTCGGCGTCCGTCCCGGTGACCGCGTGCTGGTCGAAGCGGCGGCGGGCGGGGTGGGGAGCATGCTCGTCCAGATCGCGACGCGGGCCGGTGCGCGCGTGATCGGCGTGGCCGGCGGACCGCGCAAGGTCGCCCTGCTGCCCGGGCTGGGCGCCGAGGTGGCGGTCGACTACCTAAAGCCGGACTGGGCCGATCGGGTCCGCGACGCGGTGGCCGGGGTCGACGTGGTCTTCGACGGCGTCGGCGGTGCGGTGGCCGAGGCGGCGTTCGAGCTGCTGACCCCGGGCGGCCGGATGATCAGTTACGGGTTGGCGAGCGGCGAGTGGTCCCCCGTGACACCGGAGGCGGCCGCCGGACGCCGGATCACGCTGGTCCGGCCGGACGTGACGCCCGCGCGGCTGCGGGCGTACACCATCGGGGCGCTGGCGGCCGCGACGGCCGGGCAGCTCCGGCCGCTGATCGGCCAGCGCTTCCCCCTGGAACGCGCCGCCGACGCGCACGCCGCCATCGAGGCGCGCGCCACCGTCGGCAAGACCCTGTTGGACGTGGCCGTCAGCTAGAGATACATGCCGGTGCGGTGCTGGGAGTCGTCATCGCGGACCGACTTGTCGCCCTCGCCGAAGAAACGCTTGCCGCCGAACTCACCGTGCAGACGATCGTCCAACTCATCGGCGAGACCGGTCATCACCTGCACCGCCAGCATGAGATGGGTGGCCTGGAAGTTGCGGCCGAAGACCGGGATGGAGGCCCAGACCGTGTCGTCGGCGCAGTAGAGGCGACCGATCGGCATCCGATTGGTCAGCTCCGACAGCTTGACGTAGAGCCGTTCGGTCGGCTCGACCTCGGTGAGGACCGGCGAGAAGACGTCCACCAGCGGCGGGTTGTCGCGCACCCGCACGAAGACCATCGCCGAGCCGGCCCTGATGGTGATGTCGCCGTCCGAGTCGATCTGCAACCGCTCGGCGTCGGACTTCAACATCGTCGACACCACGGTACGGACGCGTTCCGGCAGGTCCAGCACGTCGTCCCGGTCGGCGGCCGCCTCGGCCAGCGCCTCCTGAAGGTCCCCCTCCACGTCGGCGTCCGGCCCGAACTCGCTGCGCGCGGTCCCCAACGGCCCGACGGCCAACGGCTCCCCCTCGGCGTCGTGCACCAGGTAGACGAGGAAGGCCGGGTGCGGTGCGCCGTACACGTCGCGCAGCGTCCGGGACAGCAGCGGGGCGATCCGGTTGGCGTCCGCCACCGTCGCGTCCAACCCGAACGCGCCGCCGGAGCCGGCCACCACGCCGGGCGGGGACCAGCCCAGCGCCACCATGTCCGCCACGGCGGCGCGGTCCAGCCGGTAGCCCTGCGGCAGCGCCGCGTTGCCGACCGCCCGCGCGGAGAGCCCGCCGTCCTCGGTCGCGTCCACGCTGATCGAGTAGACGGCGTCGCCCGTACCGGAGGCGGTGGGGTCGAGGGTCAGTTCGAGGTGCGCGCCGGCCGGCAACTCCCGCAGCCGTAGGGCGAGCATCCGGGCGAACTCCTGCCACGCCTCCGTCACCTTGGCCCGCAGGTCCGTGGTGCTGGGGCCGTCGAGCAGGATCGACTCCGCCGGCTCGGATGTACCGCCGGGCTCCGCATCCGACGCCGAGGGGTGGTCAGCCGTCATGATCGCCTCCGTCCGTTCCGATCACCCTACCCACGGTCCACGGACGCCGAATCAGCCCGGACCGGGATCGGACACCCGCCAACGTCCAGTCGTCGTGACGCCCCGCACGCGGCGCGGCGGTCAGGAGGTGGGGTCGGCGAGTTCGGCGTCGAGTCCGACCGGCCAGTCGGCCGCGAGGGCGCTGAGCCGGGCCGCGGCGTCCGCCGGATCGGCACCGCGACCGACGGCCAGCCCCAGCAGGTACGCGGTGACCGGTGCCCCCGGTCGCACCACCTGGTGGGCGACGTCGCGGGCGAGGTCCAGCACCGCCGGCACCGGCACCTCGGCCCGATCGAGGCCCACCTCCGCGCAGGCCGCCGTGATCCAGTCGTCCAACACCGTCATCGCAGCAACTCCCTAGCCCGGCGTACGTCCTCGTCAGTGTCGCAGTCGAACCAGGGCGGTGGACCCGCGCCGACCCACGGCACCTCCCGGACCACGAGCCGGGCCATCAGCGCCCGTACCGCAGCACCGGCCAGGCCGCCGTCACGCTCGGCCGCCAGCCCGGCCAGCGCGGTCCGCAGCGCGTCGACCCGCCACACCCCGCACAGCGACTGCCGGCGGCCGTCCGCGTCGACGAAGCACACCCCGTCGACAGATTCCGGGGCCAGCACAGCGCCGGCTCGCGGGCCGGAGGGGCCGTCCACCGGGGCGGCGAGCGCTGGACTCTCAGCGGCGGCGAGGTGGGTCAGCAGGTCGCCGATCGCGGCGCGGGTGAGCAGCGGCAGGTCGGCGGCGAGCAGCGCGACGACCGTCGTGTCGGGGTCGAGCAACGCCAACCCGGCCGCGGTCGCGGCGACCGGACCACCGCCGGGCGGATCCTCCCGGGTCACCCGCACCTCGTCCGGCAGGCCGTCACCGGAACCGACCAGCACCCGGGACGCGGCATCACCCACCGCCGCCAGGACCCGGTCGCGCATCGAACGGCCACCGACCGGGAGCGCGGGCTTGTCCACCCCACCCATCCGGCGGGCGGCCCCACCCGCGAGCACCACAGCGGCGTACGTCCCCACCCGGCCACGGTAGCCGTGTCGGCGCTCGACCGTCGGGCGCGGCGGGACGCCCGATGCTCACCGGCCGGGCGGCCCGCCCGATTCCCGGGACTCGACCGTCGGGCGCGGCGGGACGCCCGATGACCGGCGGCCGTGCGGAGCGGCCGGGGCGAGGTGCAGGATGGCGGGATGGGACGGGCAACTGACCGACGGGGCGTACTGCGGATCGACCTGAACGCGGCGGTCGACGGACGCGCGTCGGTCCGCCGGCCGGACACGCTCGCCGTGGAGGAGCCGCTGGAGATCCGGGTCGGCGCGGCCGGTCCGGGACGGCGCAAACCGCTCGCCGTCACCATGCGTACCCCCGGCGACGACCTGGACCTGGCGATCGGCTTCCTGCTGACCGAGGGCCTGATCCGGTCGACCGACGACGTGCTGACCGCCCAGCTCTGCTCCGGTGTCGAGACTCCGAACACGTACAACGTCGTGGACGTGGTGCTCGCCCCCGGGGTGCCGGAGCCGACGGCGGACCCTTCCCGGAACTTCTACACCACCAGTTCCTGCGGGGTCTGCGGCAAGGCCAGCATCGACGCGATCCGTACCCGCTCGCTGTTTCGGGTCGCCCAGGACCCGCTCGCCGTGCCGGCCATCCTCCTCGCCGAGCTGCCCGACCGGCTGCGGGCGGCCCAGCGCGCCTTCGACCGCACCGGCGGGCTGCACGCGGCGGGGCTGTTCACCCCGGCCGGTGAGCTGGTGGTGCTCCGCGAGGACGTGGGCCGGCACAACGCCGTGGACAAGGTCATCGGTTGGGCGGTGCGGGAACGCCGCCTGCCGTTGGCCGGGCACCTGCTGCTGGTGTCCGGACGGGCCAGTTTCGAGTTGACCCAGAAGGCGTGGATGGCGGGACTGCCGCTGCTGGCCGCCGTCTCCGCACCGAGCACCCTCGCCGTCGAGCTGGCCGAGGAGGCGGGCATGACGCTCGTCGGCTTCCTGCGCGGCCAGACCATGAACGTGTACGCCGGCCCGCAGCGGATCACCGTCGAGCAGCCGGCCCGGCACGAGAGTTGACCCAGCCGGTGCTACGTCGGCTCAGGCCGCCTCCACCTCGACGATGCCGTGCGAAATCTTGAACTCGAACTCCAGGCCGCTACCTGCGGACAGCTTGGCGAGCGTGGCGATGGACGGCGGTTGGTCACCGGACTCCAGTCGCGCGATGACCGATTGAGTCATGCCGACCATGCGGGCGAATGCCGTCTGGGTCAGGCCGTTCTCGGCGCGGTACCGGACGATGCGGAGAGCCACGTCACGAGCGAAGGCCGAACGGTCCCACTCTGCGCGGAACGCCGGGTCCTGATCGCGATCCTCATCAATGACCTGCTGAGCGGTCTTGAGATCACCGACCTTCATCGGTCCTCCTCCACATCCTTGAGCCTCTCCTGAGCCGCTGCGACGGCCCTGGCGAAGCCTCGGCGATGAACATTGGCTTCCGGGCCGACGGCGCCGATGACGAACACCCGGCCGACGCCCGAATAGAAG
Source organism: Micromonospora sp. bgisy143 (assembly GCF_057708145.1). Lineage (NCBI taxonomy): Bacteria > Bacillati > Actinomycetota > Actinomycetes > Micromonosporales > Micromonosporaceae > Micromonospora > Micromonospora sp. bgisy143. Next base: position 61,248 of record NZ_JBYIRN010000013.1, on the reverse strand, counting down.
GCGCGCCACCGGCTGCGGCCTCCCCGTGGGCGCAGTTCGCGCAGGTTGACGGCGCTACGGACGCTACTCGAGTGCGGGTAACCGAGATTGGGGCCCAAGCTCTCCAGCTTCTCCACGGCGTGGCCAATTGCCGCCCGCTCCACTGCGGGCAGTGCGTCCAGCTCGACTATCGCCTCCGGGTGGTAGAGCACTAGCCAGGGCATGCGCACCCACTATAGCAATTTTGCGATACGCGGCGTGGCTGTCCGGGGAGCTGAGCATGGGCTCGCGGGCGAAGGCGTGCCGCGCGGGGGTCAGCGGCGGCCACGGCGGCGTCGCTTGCGGGGGCGGACCACGCCGGGCATACCGACCGAGGGCCAGCCGTCCAGCTCGGAGGGGGGTACGCCGCGCCGGAGCAGGTCGTCCAGGAGCAGGGCGAGCGAGTAGTCGGGGTGCAGGCTCAGCGTGCGTTCCAACGCGACCGCCGCCAGCGCGCCCTGCCCCGCCCGCCATGCCGCGAACGCCAGTAGCGCCCCGGGCGCGGCGGTCAACTCCGGCTCGGCCCGGCGCAGCACGTCGGTCCAGAGGTCGATGTCCCGGTCGCGGCCGTCGGTGCGTTCCCAGGCATGGTCGCGGACCGGCAGGTGACCGAGCAGCAGGCTGAGCCAGGCCACCTCGTCGTCGTCGAGCCGCTCGCCGCGCCGCTGCCGGCGTTGCGCGTCCCGAACCGCGGCGACGCCGGCGGAACGCACGGCCCGCCCGCCGAGGAGGTCGCTGGCGGGCGCCTGCTCGATCAGCTCGACCAGTCGTCGTTCGGCCCGGGCGGTGGCGGCGCGCAGTGCCTCGCGGGCCAGGCCGGTCACCGGCGACACCTGCGCCACCAGGGCGGCCCGGTCGGGGAGTGCGACCTGACCGGCGAACACGGCCGAGGCGGTCACCGCATTGGCCTGTGGGTCGTAGCGCCGACCCTCGGGTGGGCAGCAGTCCGCCTCGGTGCACAGGTAGGACCACCACCGCCCGTCGGTCACCCGGAGCGCGTCGAGCACCTCCAGGCCGGCTGCCGTGAGGGCGGCGCGTACCGCGTCCACGCTCGGGGTCACCCGCTCGGGCGGGCCGTAGCCCACCACGGTGGCGGCCTGGGCGCCCTGCCGGTGGATCACGCCGGCCAGGTGCCGGGCGCGGTCGACCAGGTCCGTCGAGGGATCGGGCAGGTCGGCGCGGGCGGCGAAGATGATCTGCCGGCCGCGCAGCGCCACCGCGACCACACTGTCGGCGGGGTGGAAGCCGAGCAGGTACGGCACGGCGGCGATCAGGTCGGCGGGCGAGCGGACGGTGAGCTTCGCACGTTCGGTCGAGGTCATGCAGGGAGGCTGCGCCCGAGCTGCGGCACCTTTCAGCCCCTGTGGATGACACGCGGCTTATCCACAACTACGGAACGTATTCATGCTGGTAGACGTCATTCGATGTGCTCACACGACACCACGCTGTCATGGGCAGCGGCTACCGTGCGCTGATGGACCTGGCGTACCTACGCGCACACCCGGCACACCTGCCGACGTTCCGGACCCATCAGCGGCTCCGGGAGACGCCGGTCGCCGGGGGCGACATCTGCGCCGCCGCCCGGCTGACCCTGGACGACGGCCACTCGGTCTTCGCGAAGTCCTGGCCGGAGGGGGCCGACCGGCCGGCGCCCGAGGGCTTCTTCGCCGCCGAGGCCGCCGGGCTGCGTTGGCTGCGCGAGGCCGACGCGATCGGCGTACCCGAGGTGATCGTGGCGCTACCCGACCTGCTGGCGCTCGACTGGGTGGAGCCCGGCGAGCCGACGCCGCAGGCCGCCGACCGCTTCGGTCGGGAGTTGGCCGCCCTGCACCGGGCCGGCGCGCCCGCCTTCGGCGCCCCCTGGGCGGGCTTCATCGGCGCGCTCGCCCAGGACAACACCCCCGACGACGGTCCCTGGTCGACGTGGTTCGCGCGGCGGCGACTCGCCCCCTACCTGCGCCTGTCCGTCGACGGCGGCGCGCTCACCAGCAGCGACGCCGCGCTCGTCGAGCGGGTGATCGCGGGGATCGACGACTTCGGCGGGGACGAGCCGGCGGCCCGCGTCCACGGCGACCTGTGGCCGGGCAACGTGCTGTGGGGCACCGACGAGCGGGCCTGGCTGGTCGACCCGGCTGCGCACGGCGGCCACCGCGAGACCGACCTCGCCCAACTGGCGCTCTTCGGCGGGGTGGCGCACCTCGACCGGGTGCTGGCCGCGTACCGGGAGAGCTGGCCGCTGGCCGACGGTTGGCGCGACCGGGTGCCGCTGCATCAGCTGCATCTGCTCCTGGTGCACACCGCACTGTTCGGTGCCGGCTACCGCGATGCGGTTGTCCAGCTCGCCCGAGCCGCCCTGGGTGGCGTCGAGCGCGCTACGGTCGACCGGTGAGTGTCGACCGACGTACCGACGGCGTCCTCGTCGACCGGTACGGCCGTGTCGCGCGGGATCTGCGCGTGTCCCTCACCGACAAGTGCAACCTGCGGTGTACGTACTGCATGCCGGCCGAAGGGCTGCCCTGGTTGGCCGGCCCGCAGCTGCTCACCGACGACGAGATCGTCCGGCTGGTCCGGGTCGCCGTCGAACAGCTCGGTGTGACCGAGGTGCGGTTCACCGGCGGGGAACCGCTGATCCGGCCCGGGCTGGTCGGCATCGTGGGCGCGGTCGCCGCGCTCGACCCCCGCCCACGGATCTCGCTCACCACCAACGGCATCGGCCTGGACCGGCTGGCGCCCGCGCTGCGTACGGCCGGTCTGGACCGGGTGAACGTCTCGCTGGACACCCTGGACGCGGCCCGGTTCACGCAGCTCACCCGCCGTCCCCGCCTCGACGCGGTGCTGGCGGGGCTGGCCGGTGCGGCGGCCGCGGGTCTCGACCCCGTGAAAATCAACGCGGTGCTGATGCGCGGCGTCAACGAGGACGAGGCACCGGCGCTGCTCCGCTTCGCGCTCGACCACGGCTACCACCTGCGGATCATCGAGCAGATGCCGCTGGACGCCCAGCACGGCTGGGACCGCGACACGATGGTCACCGCCGAGGAGATCCTCGCCTCCCTGCGTACCCACTTCGACCTCAGCCCCGACCCGGCCGAGCGCGGCGCGGCGCCGGCCGAGACCTGGCTGGTCGACGGCGGCCCGGCCCGGGTCGGCGTGATCGCCAGCGTCACCCGGCCCTTCTGCGGCGACTGCGACCGCACCCGGCTGACCGCCGACGGCCAGGTCCGTGCCTGCCTGTTCGCCACCGAGGAGTCCGACCTGCGGTCCGCGCTGCGCGACGGCGCGACCGACGACGAGTTGGCGCGGCGGTGGCGTACCGCGATGTGGGGCAAGCGCGCCGGGCACGGCATCGACGACCCCACCTTCCTCCAGCCGACCCGGCCGATGTCCGCGATCGGAGGTTGAGTCGTGGAGCCGAGGCCGCTGACCGTCCGCTACTTCGCCGGGGCGCGGGCCGCCGCGGGCCGCGCCGAGGAGGTCACGCCCGCCGGTCGGTCTCTCGACGACCTGACCGCCGAACTGGCCCAGCGGCACGGCGACCGGCTGGCCGCCGTGCTGCGGGTGGCCAGTTTCCTCGTGGACGGCGTCACCTGCCATGATCGTCGGGCACCCCTGCCGGGCGGGGCCACGATCGATGTCCTACCCCCGTTCGCGGGCGGCTGAGGGGGGCGAACACATGTTGGCGGTTCTCGGGTTCCTGGGTGTCCTGGCGCTGGTCACCGGCCTGATCCACCTCTACCTGTGGAAGCGCCTCGTCCGGGACACCACGACGCCGGGCCGCTGGCGTCGGATCGGCGGGATCGCCGCCCTCGTGCTGGCGGTACTCGTACCGGCCACCCTGGTCGGCACCCAGGCCGGCCTCTACTGGCTCGCGTGGCCGGGCTACCTGTGGCTGGCCGTGATGTTCTACCTGCTGGTCACGCTGGTCGTGCTGGAAGCGCCGATGCTGGTCACGCGACTGGTGCTGCGCCGCCGGGTGACCGCCGCCGAACCGACCGCCGCCGCCCCCGAGCCGGTACTGGTCGGGGCCGCCGGGCCCGCCGATCCGCCGGCCGCCGGGGCGGTCGCGGTACCGGACCACGACCCGGGCCGCCGCCTGCTGCTGGCCCGTGGGGCGGCCATCTTCGCCGGCCTCACCGCCACCGGCATCACGGGGTACGGCGTCCGCACGGCACTCGGCCCGCCGCACCTGGACCGGGTGCAGATCCCGCTCAGCAAGCTCCCGCGCAGCATGGACGGTCTGCGCATCGCCACCGTCTCCGACATCCACCTCGGCCCGCTGCGCGGCCGGGCGCACACCGAACGGATCGTCGCGGCGATCAACCGGCTCGACGCGGACCTGGTCGCGGTCGTCGGCGACCTGGTCGACGGCTCGGTCGCCGAGTTGGGCCCGGCCGCCGCGCCGCTGCGGAACCTGCGCTCCCGGTACGGCAACTTCTTCGTCACCGGCAACCACGAGTACTACTCCGGAGTCGAGGAGTGGGTCCAGGAGGTGGACCGGCTCGGCCTGCGGGTGCTGCAGAACCGTCGGCAGGAGATCCAGGCCCGGGGCGGTGTGCTCGACCTGGCCGGCGTCAACGACCTGGACGCGGATCCGGCGGGCACCGGCCTGGCCGCCGGCCCGGACTTCGAGGCCGCCCTCGGCGACCGCGACCCGAGCCGCCCCGTCGTTCTGCTCGCACATCAGCCGCTCGCCGCCAAGCAGGCCGCCCGCTACGGAGTCGACCTGCAACTCTCCGGGCACACGCACGGTGGGCAGTTGATGCCGTTCAACCTGGCCGTACGCCTCCAGCAGCCGGTGGTGAGCGGGCTCGGCGAGGTGGACGGCACCAAGGTCTACGTGACCAACGGCGCCGGTTTCTGGGGCCCGCCGGTGCGGGTGGGCGCCGAGCCGCAGATCAGTCTCGTGGAGTTGCGCTCGGCATAGCGGACGTCACGTCCGCGCGTGGCGCAGGGCGGCCCGCGCGGCGGGCGTGACAGGATGCGGCGTGCCCCCGTTCAGCGCCGTACCCCCCGGTGGCCTCCCTCCCTTCGTCGCGGACCTGCACATCCACTCGAAGTACTCGCGCGCGTGCAGCCGCGACCTGACCCTGCCGACCCTCGGATGGTGGGCGCGGCGCAAGGGCATCGCCCTGCTCGGCACCGGCGACTTCACCCACCCTGCCTGGTACGACCACCTGGTGGAGTCGCTGCGCCCGGCCGAGCCGGGGCTCTACCGGCTCAGTCCGGAGGCGGAGCGGGACATCGCCCGCCGGCTGCCGCCACGGCTCGCCGGTACGACCGACGCGGACGCGGTCCGGTTCATGCTGAGCGTGGAGATCTCCACGATCTACAAGCGGGACGATCGCACCCGCAAGGTGCACCACCTGATCTACCTGCCCGACCTGGCGGCGGTGGCCCGTTTCAACACCGCTCTCGGGCGGATCGGCAACCTCGGTTCCGACGGCCGACCGATCCTCGGCCTGGACTCACGGGACCTGTTGGAGATCACCCTCGAAGCCAGCCCGGACGGCTATCTCGTGCCGGCGCACATCTGGACGCCGTGGTTCTCCGCGCTGGGCTCGAAGTCCGGCTTCGACGCGATCGCCGACTGCTACGCCGACCTGGCCGAGCACATCTTCGCCGTGGAGACCGGCCTCTCCTCCGACCCGGCGATGAACTGGCGGGTCGGCAGCCTGGACGGCTACCAACTGGTCTCCAACTCGGACGCGCACTCGCCGCCGGCCCTCGGGCGGGAGGCGACCGTGCTGACCGCCGAGCGGGACTACTTCGCCGTCCGGGAGGCCCTGCGTACCGGTGTCGGCCTGGCCGGCACCATCGAGTTCTTTCCCGAGGAGGGCAAGTACCACGCGGACGGGCACCGGCTGTGCGGGGTCAACTGGTCCCCGGAGCGGACCCGGGCGGCCGAGGGCCGCTGCCCCGAGTGCGGCAAGCCGCTCACCGTGGGTGTCCTCAGCCGCGTGGAAGAACTGGCCGACCGTCCCGAGGGGCACCGGCCGGCACACGCCCGGGACGTCACCCATCTGGTGCCGCTCGCCGAGATCCTTGGCGAGATCAACAAGGTGGGCCCCCGGTCGAAGAAGGTCGAGGGGCGACTCAACGAACTGCTCGCCGCGCTCGGCCCCGAGCTGGAGATCCTGACGACGACGCCGTTGGCCGACATCGCGCAGGCCGGTGGTGAGCTGCTCGCCGAGGGGATCGGGCGGCTGCGGCGAGGCGACGTACGCCGGGTACCGGGTTACGACGGCGAGTACGGGGTGATCACGCTGTTCGATCCGACGGAGCTGGGCAGGGGCGCGGGCACGGCACAGGAGACGCTGTTCGACGTACCCGTGTCCGTGCCGGCGCAGCGACGACCGGCGGAGCCGGCGGCTCGCGCGACGGCCAAGCGCCCGGCGGCGGCCAAGGCCGAGCCGAAGCGCAAGCCGACCCCGCCTCCCGCACCACCGATCGCGCCGCCGCCGTCACCGCACGAACCGTTCGAGCCGATGCTCTCCGGCATGGAGGAGGTCGGCACCGGCCTGCTGGACCGCCTGGACGCGATGCAGCGGGTGGCGGCGTCCGCCCCCGGCGGACCGCTGCTCATCGTGGCCGGACCGGGCACCGGCAAGACCCGAACGCTGACCCACCGGATCGCGTACCTCTGCGCGGAGCTGAACGTCTTTCCGGAGCACTGCCTGGCGATCACGTTCACCCGTCGCGCGGCCGAGGAGCTGCGGCACCGCCTCGACGGGCTGCTCGGTCCGGTCGCCGAGGACGTCACGGTGGGCACCTTCCACGCGCTGGGGTTGACCATCCTGCGGGAGAACGCCGACGCGGCGGGCCTGCCGGCCGGCTTCCGGATCGCCGACGACGCCGAGCGGACGGCGGCCCGGTCGGAGGCCGGCGACGATGCCGCCAGCTACACGGCGTTGCTGCGTAAGCAGGACCTGGTGGACCTGGACGAGCTGGTGACCCTGCCGGTGGAGCTGCTGCGGGCGGACCGGAAGCTGGTCGAGCGGTACCGGGACCGCTGGCGGTGGATCTTCGTCGACGAGTACCAGGACGTCGACGCGGTGCAGTACGAGCTGCTGCGGCTGCTCAGCCCTGCCGACGGCAACCTGTGCGCGATCGGTGACCCGGACCAGGCGATCTACTCCTTCCGAGGTGCCGACGTCGGCTACTTCCTGCGTTTCTCGCAGGACTTCACGGACGCCCGGTTGGTCCGACTGAACCGCAACTACCGCTCGTCGGCGCCGATCCTGGCCGCCGCCGTGCAGGCCATCGCGCCGTCCTCGCTGGTCCAGGGACGGCGACTGGATCCGGCCCGGCTGGACCCGGAGGCCCCGCTGGTCGGTCGGTATCCGGCGTCGTCCGTGGCCGACGAGGCCGACTTCGTGGTCCGGACGGTCGACGAACTGGTCGGCGGGCTGTCGCACCGGTCGCTGGACTCGGGCCGGATCGACGGCCGCTCCACGACGCTGTCGTTCTCCGACATCGCCGTGCTGTACCGCACCGACGCGCAGGCCGCTCCGATCGTGGACGCGCTGACCCGGGCCAACATTCCGGTGCAGAAGCGCTCGCACGACCGCCTGCGGGACCGGCCCGGGGTGGCGGTCATCGCCCGCGAGCTGCGGCACTCCGACGGGCTGGCGGGGTCGCTGGCGGCCCGGGTGCGGCTGGCCGGCCAGGTGGTCGCCGAGCGGTTCGCGGTGCCCACCCTGGACGGCGGCGGCAGCGGGGTCCGCCCCGAGGACGTCCGCGCCGCGGTGGACCTGCTGACCCCGCTGGCCCACCGGTGCGGCGACGACGTGGAGGCGTTCCTGTCGCAGTTGGCGACAGGGGCCGAGGTGGACGCGCTCGACCCACGCGCGGAGGCGGTCACCCTGCTGACCCTGCATGCCGCGAAGGGTCTCGAGTTCCCGGTGGTCTTCCTGGTCGGCGCCGAGGACGGACTGCTGCCGCTGCGCTGGCCCGGCGCGACGCCCGACGAGGACGCGGTCGCCGAGGAGCGCCGACTCTTCTTCGTCGGCCTGACCCGGGCCCAGGACCGGCTGTACGTCAGCCACGCCGCCCGACGGACGCGGCACGGCGTGGAACGGGACTGTCCGCCCTCGCCGTTCCTCGCCGCGATCGACCCGGGCCTGTTCGAGCGGTTCGGCGAGACCGAACCCCGCCGCCCCAAGGACCGCCAACTCCGCCTGATCTGATTCCGCTGGGGAGCCCGGGGGCCAGCTGGCACGTTGAGCGTGATGACTCAGAGGCATCAAGATGACTCAGAGGCATCACGCTCTTTCGACAGGCGGCCGGGCCAGGTCCCGGCACGGGCGAAGCCAGGGCACGGCACGGGCGGGCCCCAACCTCAACCGAGGAGCACGCCGAGCCACGCGCCGGTGAGCAGGGCCGGACCGAGCGGGAGCAGGGTGTCGCGGCGTACCCGTCGCGTGGCGAGCAGCCCGAGCACCAGCCCACCCTGGAGCAGGTGCGCCAGCAGAAGCCCGGTGAGCAGGGCGTCCTGACCCAGCCAGCCGAGCGGCAGTCCGAGGACCGCGGCGAGCTTGACGTCCCCGAAGCCGAGCCGGGATCTCGGCAGCAGGGCGAGCAGCACGTGCGCCGCGCCGGCGAGAACCGCACCGACCACAGCACCGACCAGCCGCCCCGGAGTGCCGGCCAGCAACGCCGCCCCGGTCAGCCCGCCGAGCGCCAGTGTGCCGGCGGCGACGACCAACGCGTCGGGCAGCCGCAGGCACGCCAGGTCGACCACGGCCAGCACCAACCCCACCACCGCCACCGCGACGAGGACCGGCAGCGCCGGGTCGTCGCGCCGCACGGTGGCGAGCCCCACGAACACCACGACCGCCAGCGGCGGACAGAGCCAGGCCGACCCGATCCGCCGGGCCGGCGGGTCGACGAACCGCCGGGCCAGCGAGGGTACGACGAGACCGACCAGCCCGCCGAGCAACGCCACCCCCACCAGCGCAGCCGCCGACATGGACCGGACGTTACCGGCGGCCCTCGATCGGCGTGGCCCCCGAACGGGATCCCGCGCCCGGCCGTCGAGGACGTTCGGTGCTCACCACCAGGGCCACCCCGGCGACGATGACCGCCCCGCCGAGCAGCACCTGCGGCGTGATCGGCTCGGCCACGAGCAGCGCGCCGAGCGCCACCGCGACCGCCGGGTTCACGTACGCGTACGTCGACACCAGCGAGATCGGCGCGTTCTGCAGCAGCCAGACGTACGCGGTGAAGGCCACCAGCGAGCCGGCCACCATGAGGTAGCCCAGCGCCAACCAGGACCGGGCGCTGACCGTCGACGGGTGGAAGTCCCGCAGTTCGCCCCGGCCGGCGGCGACCACGGCCAGCGCCAGCGCGCCGGCCGCCATCTCGTACACGGTCGCCACGAACGGGTCGGCGGGCATCCGGATCCGTCCCGACAGGAACGACCCGACCGACCAGGCGGCGGCCCCCGCCACCACCGTCAGCGCACCGACCAGCGGCACCGCCTTCGCGCTGCCGGCGGGCAGCACCAGCAGCACCAGACCGGCGAAGCCCACGGTGACCCCGGCGAACGTCCAGAGCGGCGGCCGGTCGCCGGTGGCCGACCGCAGCAGCACCACGAGCAGCGGCACGGTCGCCACCAGCAGGGCGGCGACGCCGGAGGGCAGCGCCACGCCGGGTGGTCCGGACTCGGCGAGCACGACCAGGCCGTTGCCGCCGGCGAGCAGGAGCACACCGACCAGCGCGGCGGAGCCGAGCTGTCGACGCTCCACGCGGAGGGCGCCCGGCCCTCGGCGCAGCCGCAGCACCACCGCGAGCACCAGGCCCGCCACGGCGAACCGCAGGGCGGCGGACAGCAGCGGCGGCACCGTCTCCACCGTGATCCGAATGGCCAGGTAGGTGGAGCCCCACAGCAGGTAGACCACGATCAACGCGGTCCAGACCAGGCTCGGCGCGGTGTCGGCGCGGCGGCCGGATGCGGCGGCGGCGCTCGGTGGAGATGAGCTCATCGGTGGACCACGCTACGGTGACCTCGGAGTCGGCGTCGCGCATTGGTGGCCGGCCTCTCACCACTTGTGCAGGAGGGCGGCATGACGAACTACGGACCACCGGGTGAGGGCTACGGACGCCCGTGGCGTGGGCAGCGGCCCGACGAGACGCCCGACCGGCCGCCGCAGCAGCCCTATCCGCCGGCCGCGGAGCCCTACCCGCCGACGGTCCAGCCCTACCCGGTGGCGTCGCAGCGACCCGGCCCCTACGGCGACGGCCCGTACGGCGGCGCACCAGCGGCGCCCCACGGCGGGGGCCAGTACGGCGGCGGCGCAGGCAGCCAGTACGGCGGCGGCACCGGCGGGCAGTACGGCGGTGGAGCGGGCGGACAGTACGGCGGCAGCGCGGGCGGACAGTACGGCGGCACCGGCGGACAGTACGGCGGTGCGGCCTCGGGGCCGTACGGCGGCGGGTACCCGGCCGTCGACCGCAACCCGGGCTACGGCCCGGCGTCCTACCGGCCCGACGATGACGATCCGGTACCCGCGCCGCCGAAGCGGGGGCGGGGACCGCTGGTCGCGGTACTGGCCGTCGTGGTGCTGCTGCTGGTGGCCGGCGGTGGCGCGTACTGGTTCCTGCGGGGGTCGGACGATCCGGCGTCGACGACGGCCGCGCCGACCGGTTCCGCCGGTGCGGCAGAGCCCAGCGCCGCCGCGAACGAGCCGGACGAGCCGGTACCGAGCGCCGCCGCGCCCGAGTCGTCGGCCGATCCGCGATTCGTCAAGGTCGGACAGTGTGTCCGCAACGACGGCGTGGCCGGAGGCAAGCCCAAGCTTCTGATCAGCGGCTGCGCCCCGAAGTCGTACGAGGTGCTGCGCCGGATCGACGGCGCGACCAGCGGTGAGCGCGACGCCGAGGCCAAGTGCGCCAAGGTGGAGGGCTACACGAACTGGTACTTCTTCGACAGCGAGCTGGACACCCTCGACTTCGTGCTCTGCCTGAAGCAGCGCTGACCACCCACCCCTGGGGATGACATGACGACCTACGGACCACCGGGTTCCGGGCAGCCGGACGACCCGTACCAGCGTCCGCCGACCGGTCCCGGCGGCCCGCCACCGGTCGACCCGACGCTCCCGCAGTGGGGACCACCACCACCCCAGCCTGAGCAGTGGGCGCCCCCGGAGCAGCCCTCGCAGTGGGCGCCCCCGGAGCAGCCCGCGCAGTGGGGTGGCCCGGAGCAGCCGACGCAGTGGAACGCCCCGCCGCAACCGGGGCAGTGGAACGCCCCGCCGCAGCAGCCGACGCAGTCGGACGTGCCGCCGGGGCCGTTCCCGCCCGCCCCCGGCCAGCCGGCGCCGCCGTGGGGGCCGCCGCCCGGCGCGTACCCGATGCCGCCGGCCGCTCCCGCGGGCCGGAGCGGCCGGAAGGTGGCCCTGATCGTCGGGCTGGTCGTGCTGCTTCTGCTGTGTCCCTGCCTCGGCCTCGCCGGCTGGGCGGCCTGGCGCATCGCCGACGCCGACAACGACGCCGCGCCCGCGCCGTCCGCGACCGCCCCCGTCGTCCCTCCCGGCCTGCCCAGCGATGCGCCGAGCCCGGTGCTGCCGTCGCCGGACGAGGAGGAGGAGTTCGCCAAGGGCGACTGCGTGGTCAACGACGGCACCGAGGCGGACGCGGAGCTGCGCAAGGTGCCGTGCGGCCCGAACACCTACCAGGTGCTGCTGCGGATCCCGGCGACCACCGACGGCGACCGCTGCCAGACGCTCGCGCCGCAGGCGACCGCGAACTACGTGCACGACAATTCGATCGACCTGTTCGACTACGTGCTCTGCCTGAAGAAGCGGTAGTCGATTCCCGAAACTAGGGCTGTCTAGCGTGGACGCTAGACAGCCCTAGTTTTGTATCGACGGTCTCGACACGCCGGTAGCCTCATCTATCCATATCTAGCTTCGCAGCTAGAGGGCCCGATACTCTGCGATGCGTGGATCCGGTCCGCAACCCGTACGCCCCGGGCGCCGGCCAGCGCCCACCCGAACTCGCCGGGCGGGGGCGCGAGCTGGACGTGTTCGACATCGTGCTGGAACGCATCGCCCGCGGCCGGCCCGAGCGGAGCCTCATGCTCACCGGGCTGCGCGGCGTTGGCAAGACCGTCCTGCTCAACACCCTGCGGTCCCAGGCGATCAACCGGCTGTGGGGCACCGGCAAGATCGAGGCGCGGCCGGACCAGTCACTGCGCCGCCCGGTCGCCGCCGCGCTGCACATGGCGGTCCGCGAACTCGCCCCACGCCACCGCGCCCCCGACCGGATCGACGCCTTCCTCGGGGTGCTCAAGGCGTTCGCCCAGCGATCCGCGCCGGCCGGTCGCGGTGCCGCACCCAAGCTGCGTGACCGGTGGCAACCCGGCATCGACGTACCGGCCGCCAGTGGCCGGGCCGACTCCGGCGACATCGAGATCGACCTGGTCGAGCTGTTCACCGACGCCGCCGCCGTGGCCAGCGACGTGGGCACCGGCATCGCGCTCTTCATCGACGAGATGCAGGACGTCGGGCCGGAGGACGTCTCGGCACTCTGCGCCGCCTGCCACGAACTGTCCCAGCTCGGCGCCCCACTGATCGTCGTCGGCGCCGGGCTACCGCACCTACCGGCCGTGCTCAGCGCCGCCAAGTCGTACTCGGAACGGCTCTTCCGCTACCAGCGCATCGACCGGCTCGACCGGATCGCCGCCGATCAGGCGCTCTGCGCGCCGGCCGAGCGCGAGGAGGTGGAGTACGAGCAGAAGGCGCTCGACCTGCTCTACGAGAAGTCCGGCGGCTACCCGTACTTCGTCCAGGCGTACGGGAAGGCGACCTGGGACCATGCGCCACGGTCGCCGGTCACCGCCGCGGACGTCCGGGTCGCCGCCCCCGAGGCCGAGGCCGAACTGGCGGTCGGGTTCTTCGGCTCCCGGTTCGAGCGGGCCACTCCGGCCGAACGGGAGTACATGCGGGCGATGGCCACGCTGTCCCTGGTGGAGGGCGAGGCCGGCGACGCGGTCCGCGACGACATGGACGCCGCCGTGCCCACCGCCGAGATCGCCCGCGCCCTCGGCCGCAAGCCGGCCAGCCTCTCCCCGGCCCGGGACGCGCTGATCAAGAAGGGGCTCATCTACTCGGGCGAGCGGGGCACGGTGGCGTTCACCGTCCCGCACTTCGGCCGTTACCTGCGCACCCAGCCGGCCTGACCGCGCTACCGCCGGCCGCGCCGGAGCGTCAGACCTGGGACCAGGGCGCGGGGAAGACCACCTCGCCGCGCGGCGGGGCGCCCTCCTCGCTGGTGGACGGCGGCAGCACCAACGCCTGCCACGGCTCGCCGAGACCGGCCCACGGGCTGCTCAGACCCAGCTCGGCGGCCGGTCCGAAGCCGAAGCGACGGTAGAAGGCCGGGTCGCCGAGCACCACGACCAGCCGCTCACCCAACTCGGTGGCGGCGTCCAGGGCGGCCTGCACCACCGCGCTGCCGTGGCCGACCCGCTGTCGGTGCGGCGCCACCGCCACCGGCCCGAGTGCCAGGGCCGGCGCCACGGCACCCCGTTCGGGGCGTACCCGCACCCGGGTGAGCAGCGCGTACCCGACGACCTCGCCGCCGTACTCGGCGACCATGGCCAGCTCGGGCAGCCAGGCGTCGGTGCCCCGCAGGTCGTCGACAAGTCCCACCTCCGGCGGCGTCTGCACCTCCGGGCGGGCGAACGCCGAGGCCAGCACCCGACGCACCGGACCGGCGTCGGCCGGGTCCTCGGGGCGGAGCCGTAGCGTCGTCACCCGCGCGACGTTACCCGTCACGCCCCGTCCATCAGCGATGGTCGCTCGATTCGGCGTGGCGCGCGGGCACGCCGACCGATCCGGATCCGACGGTTGCCCGGGTAGCAAACGCCGCGACGGGGTATGACTGATCCATGACGCCCGTACGTTCCCTCGCCCGCGCCATGTTGAGCGGCATCTTCGTGATCCAGGGCTACCGCAACCTCCGCAACCCGCACCGACTGGCGGAGACCGCCAAGCCGGTGACCGACAAGGTCGCGCCGTTGTTGCAGAAGGCGCACCCGAACTTCCCCACCGATACGGAGTCGTTGATCCGGCTCAACGCGGCGACGCAGGTCGGGGCGGGCCTGATGCTCGCCACCGGGCGGTTCAGTCGGCCCGCCGCACTGGTCCTCGCCGGAACCCTGGTGCCGGTGACCATCGCCGGGCATCCGTTCTGGAAGAACGACGACCCGATCGCCAAGAACAACAACCAGATCCACACCCTCAAGAATCTCGGGCTCCTCGGCGGTCTCCTCCTCGCGGCCGTCGACACCGGCGGCAAGCCCGGCGTGCGCTGGCGTACGGGTCACCGCATCGGCCACTCTCGACGTTCGGTGCAGCGCGCCGTACGCACCGCCCGCCGCGAGGCACGGATCGCCGTCCGCTCGGCGGCGACCGCACGCCGGCTACCAGGCTGACCTGCCTCGATGCCTCTCGTTCGCACCCCCACCCCCCGCTAAGGCCGCGAATTACCTGAACCACCCGGTAGGCGTTAACGCGGTGGAAATGTCAAAAACATGTGTGGGATCGGACACGGTCGCATAACGCGGGAGGCACTGACGTGAGGCGCCGTTCTAGGCTCCGTGCAGGACCTGGAAGGCTAGGACGACCTTGGTACGGGGGTGGCCACGCCATGCCGACGACTGTCGGTAGACGGGCGGACCGCCTCGCCCCAGTTCAGCGCATGACCCGGGGGATCGATCGCAGGAATGTCGTACGGGGCGCCCTCGTGGTCGCCGTCGCCTACGCCGCATGGCTCGCCATCGGGGAATTCGGGCGACCGTACAACTTCTTCGACATGAAGATCTACCACGGCGCGGTGGTGTGGTGGGCGAGCGGTCACGAGCTCTACGAGTTCATCGCGCCCGGCACCACCCTCGGCTTCACCTACCCGCCGTTCGCCGGGCTCGTCATGTTGCCGATGGCGCAGCTCCCGATCGGCGCGGCCGGGATGGTCAACGCCGTCGCCAGCATCGCCGCGCTGGCACTGGTGCTGGCCGGGCTGCTGCGGCCCATCGTGGACCGCTTGGCGTGGCCACTGTGGTTCACCGTGGCCCTCGCCGTTCCGCTCGCCGTCGCGATCGAGCCCAGCCGCGAGACCCTGGGCTACGGCCAGGTCAACCTCCTGCTGTTCGCGCTCATCATGGCGGACCTCATCGGGCTGCGCTGGCGCTCCCGCCGGGGCACCCACTACGCCGCGACCGACGGCCCGCTGCTGCGCTTCGTCTACGGTGGCGCCTGGGCGGGTGCCGGCATCGGCCTGGCCACCGCCGTCAAGCTCACCCCGGCGCTGTTCATCGGCTACCTGCTGATCACCCGGCAGTGGCGGGCGGCGGCCACCGCGACCGGCACCGCGATCGGCGTGACCATCGGAACGTTCGCGATCGTCGGCGACGAGTCACGCACCTACTTCGGCAGCGTGCTCTGGCAGACCGAGCGGGTCGGCGCGGCCGACATGACGCCCAACCAGTCGCTCGCCGGCCTGCTGGCCCGCCTGTACGACTCGATCGAGACCCCCGGCCTGCTCTGGCTCGCCTTCTCGGTGCTGATCCTGGCGCTCGGCCTGTCCCGGGCGGCCAGTTCGCGTGCCGACGGCGACGAGTTGACCGCGTTCACGCTCGTCGGCCTGACCGCCAACGTGATCAGCCCGATCTCCTGGACGCACCACCTCGTCTGGGTGATCCCGGCGATCATCGTGCTGGCCGACGCCGCCGTACGCCGCCGCGAGGCGAGCAGGGGCCTCGCGCAGCGCACCGGCCAAGGGTCGGCGTTCGGTGGCCTGAGCGGCCTCAACGCCCTGCGCCCGCCGATCTGGTATCCGACGCTGACCGGGCTCCGGCACGGCGTCGCCGCGATCGGGCTCTACCTGCTGTTCCTGGTCTCCCCGATCTGGCCGTACGAGCACCAGTTGCCGGAGGTGTCGCACTACCAGGACGGCCTGTTCGGGGCGCTGATGGAGAACTCGCTGGCGCTGGCCCTGATCGTGCTGGTCGCGGCCCTGCCCTGGCGGCCCGGTGCCGAGCCGGCCTTCTACGGCGAACGACTCGCCCGGGCGGTCGTGGTCAACGGCCGTCGCTAGGTCAGATCAGGGGCAGTTGACCCACTCCTCGGTGCCGTCGGCGAAGACCTGCCGCTTCCAGATCGGCAAGCGGGCCTTGGCCTCGTCGACCAACCGGGCACACGCGGCGAAGGCCGCGGCGCGGTGCGCCGTGCTCACCGCGGCGACCAGCGCCACGTCACCGATGGCCAACGGGCCGACCCGGTGCGAGACCGCCACCGCGTACACGTCGGGGTCGGCCGCGATCTCGGCGGCGACCTCGCGCAGCACCTGCACGGCGCTCGGGTGCCCCTCGTAGTCCAGGCTCACCACCGCCCGCCCGTGGTCGTGGTCGCGGACGACGCCCTGAAAGGAGACGACGGCACCGGCCCGCCGGTCGGCGACCGCCGCCTCGTGGGCGGCGAGGTCCAGGGGCCGGTCGGTGACCTCGACAACGGTGATCGCCGGCGCGGTCACGACGGCCGCTCCCCGGGCAGCAGCGGCAACGGCACGATCGGCACCCGGTCGCCCGGCGCGCCGCTGGTGCCCGGCCGGATGACGGCGAACCCGTCGGCGCCCGCGAGGCCGCGCAGCATCGCCGAACCGACATGCCGCACCGGGTACGCCGTACCGGCGGCCCGGTCCAGCCGAACCAGCGCCAGATGGGTGTGGTCGCCGCGACCGGGCACCGCCTCGGCCAGGGTCGCCTGCGGCAACACCGGCATCGAGCGACCCGCAAGGCCGGCCAGCAGCGGCGCGACCAGGGACACCAGCGCGACGATGGCGGACTGCGGATTGCCCGGCAGACCGGCAACGAACCGGACCCGCCCGTCCGGATCGACCAGCCGGGCCAGCAACATCGGGAAGCCCGGCCGGACCGCCACCGTGTTGACCACGTAGTCGGCGCCGAGCGCCTCCAGGGTCGGGTGCAGATGGTCGACCGGACCGTGCATCGTGCCGCCGGTGGTGCAGACCAGGTCGGCGTTGGTCAGCGCCGCCCGCAACGCCGCCACGTGCGCGGGCAGCGTGTCGGCCACCGGCCCCACCACGTCCGAGGGCCGGACCTGGCAGCCGTACCGCCGCAGCCACGCCGGCACCGCCGGGCCCAACGCGTCCCGCACCCGGCCCGCCCCGGGCGGACCAGCGGTCAGCAGCTCGTCGCCGAAGACCAGCAGCGCGGCGCGCGGCGCGCGCCGGACCCGCAGCGTGTCGTGCCCGCAGGACGCGGCCAGGCCGATCACCGCCGGGTCGACCGGCGTGCCGACGGGCAGGAGCTCCTCATCGGCGTACGCCTCCTCGCCCGGCTGCCGCCACTCCGGCGTCCGCCGGGGCGTGCCGCTGACGAGGCCGTCGGCGACGGTGGACTCCTCGACGCGCAGCACGGTGCTGGCGCCCGCCGGAACCATGGCCCCGGTCGCGATCTCGACGCTCGTGCCGTCGTCGGTCAGCGGTGCGGGAGTGTTACCGGCCAGCACCCGGCCGACGATCCGCCACGGCCCGTCGCCCCGGACGGCCCAGCCGTCCACGCTGGAGGTCGGGAACGCGGGCAGGTCGGTGCGGGTGGTCAAGGGCTCGGCCAGGGTCAGCCCATCGGTGTCGACAAGTGGCCGGGCTACGGCGGGCAGTGCGGCGGCAAGGCCCACCGCGTACACCCGGGACCGCGCCTCCTCCCACCCGGCCGGCGGGGGCGCGGCCACCTGGTCCGCCGTTGGTGTGGTTTCCGTTCGCACCGACCGAGCCTATCGGCACCGACCGACGCGTGGCGGGGCCTGGGACGACCGGCTCAGTGGTCACCGCCACGCAACTGGTCGACGGTGTGGTTGAGGATCGGCCCGAGCACGGCCAGCCCGTCGCGGGCGCCGCCCGTCGAGCCGGGCAGGTTGACCACCAGCATCCGGCCGGCCACCCCGGCCACCCCTCGGGACAGCACCGAGGTGGGCACCCGCTCTCGACTGTGTGACCGGATCGCCTCGGCGATGCCGGGAATCTCGTAGTCCAGCAGCGCCCGGGTCACGTCCGGCGTGCGGTCGGACGGCGTGACGCCGGTGCCACCGCTGGTCACCACCACGTCGACACCGTCGGAGAGGGCGTCCCGCAGCGCGTCGCCGACGGGCTCACCGTCGGGCACCACCACCGGATCGTCCACCTGACAGCCCAACTCGCGCAGACCCGCGACGAGCAGCGGCCCGCTGGTGTCGGCGTACACGCCGGCCGCCGCCCGATTGGACGCCACGATCACCCGGGCCCGGATCACGGCCGGTCCTCCGGTCGGACCCACTCGCCGGTCTTGCCGCCCTCCTTGCGGAGCACCCGGACCGCCTCCACCGAGGCCGCCGGGTCGACCGCCTTGACCATGTCGATGAGCGCGAGGCCGGCGACCGCCACGGCGGTCAGCGCCTCCATCTCGACTCCGGTCCGGTCGGCCGTGCGGGCGGTAGCGGTGATCTCCACGGTGTCGGTCGTCAGTCGCAGGTCGACGGTGACGCCGTGCAGGGCGATCGGGTGGCAGAGCGGGATCAGCTCCGGAGTGCGCTTGGCCCCCATGATGCCGGCGAGCCGGCCCACCGCCAGCGCGTCACCCTTGGGCAACCCGTCACGGTGCAGCAGGTCGATGACCTCTGCCGTGGTGCGCAGACGGCCCGCGGCGACGGCCAGCCGACCGGTCACCGACTTGGCGGAGACATCGACCATGCGGGCCGCGCCGGTCCGGTCGACGTGGCTGAGCTGCGCGGGTTCGGTCACGGCCGTGAGCCTATCGGTGCGGTACGACGCGTGGGCGCGCGGAAGGGGCGATGGCCCAGCAGCGCGCCGGGTGCGACGGCGCGTCCACCGGGCCATCACCCCTTCCTGGCCGGACCCGCCACCGGCGTCGCTGGGGGGTGACCCGGTGGCGGGCGTGTCTCGACGACCTGGTTCTGCCCAGGGGCAGAACCTCCCCCGTTCGTCGATACGTGTGAGAAGCTACCGAGCCCGGCGATAAGAAATCGATAAGCGATGTTCGAGCAGGTCAGCGACCTGCGTCGGCGTCCAGTTCGGCGAGCTTCCGCTCGACGTCGAGGCGTTCCGGCACGCCCATCCGACGGAAGATCGCGAGGGCCCGCTCCCAGTGCCGCCGGGCCTCTGCCGGATCGACGGGGGCGAAGTGCTCGGCCAGCCCGGCCAGTGCCCGCCCCTGCTCATGCGGGTGCGCGATCCGGGTCGCCAGACGCAGGGCCTCGCGGTGCATCTCCGCTGCCTCATGGTCCCGCCCACGGGCCCGCAGCGTTCTGCCCAGTTCGTTCAACGCCGCGGCCTCGACGTGCCGTTCACCCGAGCGGACGGCCAGATCCCGAGCCGCCTCGTGCTCCCGTTGGGCTTCCGCCAGCCGGCCGAGACCGCGGTACGCGATGCCGAGATCGTTACGCACCTCGGCCTCGGCGTAGCGGTGGCCAGTGCGGTCCCGGAGCGCCAGCGACGCCACCAGGATTCGGACCGCCGGCTGGAAGTCACCCATCCGGGCCCGGACGGCCCCGATGTGGCTCAGGGCGTTGAGCACATGGAACTCGTTGGAGTTGGTCCGTGCCCACGTCAGGTGGAGACGGTGGAGCCGCAGCGCCTCTCGATGCAGCCCGAGCGTCATCAGAGCCGTGCCCAGGTTCGGCAGCACCACCGGCACGCCGACGTTTCCATACCCCTTGTAGTCGCGCAGGCTCTCCCTGCCCACCTCCAAGGCGTCCGCGAGGCGACCGCCCCACCAGTAGACGGCGGCGAGATTGGTGCGGTACCGCGCGGTGTTCAGCACGTCCCGAGACGCGCGTGAGAGGTCCACGGCGCGGGTCAGGTGCTCGAGCGCCCACTGATTGTCGCCCGTGCGGACGTACGCGGAGGCCAGGTAGTTGTTCATCAACGCCATCGCGTTGGTCTCTCCGGTCGCCTCTGCGGCGGCCAGTCCGTACCGATGGGCTCGGATGATGTCCTCGAAGTACCCGCGGATGTAGCAGAAACGCCAGAGGGAACGCGCGAGCCGCCAGGCGTGTTCGGGGAAGCCGGAATCCTGTGCTGCCGACACCATCGTCACCAGGTCGGTCCGTTCCGTCTCCAACCACTCGACGCCCGGCTCTCCGACGGACTCGAGTAACTCCGGGCGGCCGAACGGGAGGCGCGTGAACTGGGAGCCGATCACGCCCGGTTCGAGCGTCTCGGCGACCCGCAGCGTCGCTGCCAGCACGAAATCGAAGAGCTGTCGCAGAGCGGCCTGCCGATCGACGGCGGGGTCGATGTGCGAGCACAGTTCGACGGCGTACTGGCGCACGAGGTCATGCAGGCGATAGTGGGTTGAGTCCAGATCCTCCACCAGGTGCCGATCGGTGAGGTCGTCGAGCGCCACCTGCGCTTCCGCCACCGTCAGGCCGGTCAGCGCGGCGACCACGGGCGGGCTCAACCGACTGCCCGGGTACAGGCCCAGGAAGCGGAAGACGCGCTTGATCGACTCGGGAAGAGGCCCGTAGGAGGCAGCGAACGCGCTGGCGACCGTGCTGTTCTCCCCGCCCAGCCGGAGGAGAACCGAGGGGGTACCGGCCATCTGTGCGGCCAGGTCCGCCAACCGCCAACCGCGGCGGTGGGCCAACCGGGCGCTGGCCAGCCGGATCGCCAGCGGGAGACGGCCGCAGCGCCGTACCACCTCGACCGCCGCTTCCGGCTCGGCGTC
This sequence comes from Micromonospora sp. bgisy143, assembly GCF_057708145.1. Lineage (NCBI taxonomy): Bacteria > Bacillati > Actinomycetota > Actinomycetes > Micromonosporales > Micromonosporaceae > Micromonospora > Micromonospora sp. bgisy143. Next base: position 40,490 of record NZ_JBYIRN010000013.1, on the reverse strand, counting down.
GACCCGTTCCCGGCCGACGCTCAGGGCCAACAGCTCTACGCCCTCGTCGGAGGACATGACCGGCAGGGACTGCGACGCCCCGAGATCAGGATGGGCGAGCCGACGTCGCGACGTCACCAGCACGACGGCGGTCGGCTCGATCGGCAGAAGGGGAAGGATCTGGTCGCTGCTGGCCGCGTTGTCCAGAATGATCACCGACCTCCGGCGGGCCAGCTCGCGTCGCCAGAGTTCGGTCCTGTCCTCCAGGTCGACCGGCACCCGTTCGGGCGGCACCCCGAGCTGGCGAAGCAGGACAACCAGGGCTGACGCCGGTTCCGTCGCGTCCTTGGCACCATGCCCGCGCAGGTCGACGTAGAGCCGGGCGTCCGGATACCTGTCACTCAGTCGACGGGCCAGATGCACGGCAAGCGTCGTCTTGCCGCTGCCGGCCATCCCGTCGATGACGTGCACGGCCGGAACGCGGTCCTCGACACGACGGGTCTCCGTCAGCAGCCGCGACACCACCGTCTCGCGACCGACGAAGTCGACGACCGACCGGGGCAGATGGTCCACCGGGTTGACTGCGGGCGACCGACCGGCCGTCGGGTCGCCCGTGGACACGGGTGCGGTGGTGGTCGCCCGTCGTACCGTGCTCTCGCGCCGACCTGGAACATCCACGCGGTTCGGCGCTGCGGCGATCCTCCGCCGCAGCTCTTCGAGGTTGGCGCCCGGACTCACCCCCAACTCCGTGATCAGGTGCTTGCGGATCTCGTCGTACGCGACGAGCGCTTCGGCGTTGTCCCCGCGCTCGTGCAGGGCACGCATGAGGAGCAGGTACGTCGGCTCGCGGAGCGGATGGCGCGCGACCACCTCCCGCAGCGGCGGGATCGCCAGATCACCTCGACCGGAACGCAGGTGGACGTCGGCGAGCAGTTCCACCGACAACAGTCGCTCCTCCTCGACCGCGACCGTACGGGCTTTCAGGACCGGGCCGAGCGGAACACCGGCGAGCATGGGGCCCGACCACCTGGCCAGGGCACGGCTCAGCAGCTGACCGGCCTGCTCCAGGTCGCCCGCCGCCAGCGCCTGTCGACCCGAACTCGACTCCGACTCGAAGCAGAAAACGTCAATCATGTGTGGCTGCGCGTCGAGTCGGTAGCCGTTCCGCTGCCGCGCGATAGCTCCGCACCCGGGCTGCAACGCGTCAAAGCCTCGGCGCAGATTAGCGGCGTACGTCCGCACATTCGCCACTGCGGATCGCGGCGGACGGTCGGCCCATAGCTCGTCGACGAGTTCGTCCACGCTCACCAGTTGGCCGGGTTGCACCGCGAGCATTGCGAAGATTGCCTGCTGTTTGGGAGTGCCCGTGCGCAGGGTGCCGCTTGGAAGTTGCGCCGAAAGGCCGCCCAGAAGCCGAATCTCCACCGTCCCCTACTCCAGCCGTCACCGGGTATTCAATCAGTCACGCAACGAAGCCTACGATCCGGCACGCTCGGCGGTGGGGTGGGCCGTGAGGGACCGTCGTTCGGGGGCGGTTCCAGGGCGGCGGCACGTCGCAGCGTGTGACCAGCAAGTTGCACCCCGGCAAACCCTTGGAGGTGGACGCGCGGGGCCCGTTGGATGAGACCGAAAGCCCGATCGACAATTCACCCGTCGAGCGCCCTCCTGATGAACTCCGACTGACCCGTCTTCGCTCCTGACCAAACTTCGGATGAGGCATCCCGGGGAGAGGCTTCATCCTGGTGGGAATAGCGTGAACACAATCTTCGAGCAATACCGTTAGCTGGGGAACCGACACGGGGGGTCATATCTGCAAGCGGTGACCGCACTCCGTCCAAGGCAGGTGGACAGACCGTGACAAAAGCACGCCAGCTTGACTAATATTGCGCATAGCGACATTTATTCTAACTTAATTGCCCATCCGCCTCTTAGGCTGCCTTTCGTAGGAAGATCCCCGGTCCTCGGGTAGATCGACCCGGCAGTCGAGAGGAGCAGCGCGATGCGCGGCAGCGAGTGGGACTGAACGGTTTGACGGAGGACGTCGTCGATTCCGGGCGGTAGGCTGCGACGGAGTCAGTCCTCCGGGGGTGATGTGACCCTTCCTCAGCGACGAGAGATTGAGACCGATCAGCGGCTACGGCTGCTCGTCGGTCTCGTCGTCGTCGCGGCGGCGGTCATCATGGCCACGTCGCTTCCGGCCGCCGTACGCTACGGAACGACCGCCACCTCGAACGACATCGCCCTGATCGTGGTGCTCACCGCGACGATCACGCTGGGCAACCTGGTCAAGGCGCGGGTACGCATCCGATCCACCACCCATTCGATCAGCTGGACCGAGACCGCGATCGTCGTCGGCCTCGCGATCGTCCCGGCACCGGTGGTGGTGCTCTGCACCGCTGCGGGCATCGCGCTCACCCCTCGCCGTGCCTTGCCGATCAAGCTCGCGTTCAGCGTCGGAAAGAACGTCCTGGTGGCCTGGGGGGCCGGCATCGCTCTGGCGATGACGGGCTGGACCTGGCCTCCCGAGGGAACCATCGCGCTGATCGCGCCCCTGGCCCTGGCCTACCTCGTCGCCGCCCTCGTCGACGACGTACTGGCCATACCGGTGATCGCGCTGGCCTCGGGGACGAGAATCTCCCGACAGTTCCGGAGCAACCTCGACCTCCGGCTCGCCGGCTTCGCCGTCCGGTTCATCGTGGCGGTCTGCACACTGCTGATCCTCGACGCCAACCTCAAACTTCTGCTGGCCGTCCCGCCGCTCGTGCTCAGCCTGCACCTGGCCTACTCGACGAGGATCCGAACCCGCACCGAGCAGCAGGCGTGGCAGCGACTCGCCCGCACCACCGACGCGCTCAACGTGGTGGACCTGGACAACGTGCTGACCACCGCCGTCACCCAGGCCGCCGAACTCTTCTCCGCCGACGAGGTCGAGATCGAGCTGCACGACGGTGGCCGTACCGTCCGGGGCGCCACCGGCGGCATCACCTTCGACGGGCCCACCGACACGCCCCCCGAGGTGGACGGCACCGTCGTGCCCACCCCGCTGGAGGGCCACGACCGCTCCGTCGACGTCGGCGTCCTGCGCCTGCGCTTCCGTGGCCCGGTGCAGCTGTCCGAGCGGGAGCAGTACACGCTGCGTACCTTCGCCTCCGCGCTCTGCACGGCGGTCCGCAACGCACAGGCGTACGCCGAGCTGGCCCGGGTGGCCGACGAGCACGCGTACGCCGCCGCGCACGACGCGCTCACCGGCCTCGCGAACCGGCGGCACCTGCTCGATCAGGGCACCGAGCAGCTCAGCGCCCGGCACGCCGACGGGGTGACCGCGCTGGTGTTGATCGACCTCAACCACTTCAAGGAAGTGAACGACACCCTCGGCCACGCCGCCGGTGACCAGGTTCTGGTCCAGGTCGCCGACCGGCTGCGCGGCGTCGCCCAGTCGAGTGACCTGGTGGCCCGCCTCGGCGGCGACGAGTTCGCCGTACTCCTGCGCGGGCTACCGGCCCCGGCGGTGGCCGCCCACCGCGCCGAGACGCTGCTGGCCGCACTGCACGAGCCGTTCGAGCTGGACGGGATGCGGATCAGCGTCGAGGCCAGCGGCGGTATCTCCGTGGCCCCGGCCAGCGGCGGCATGCCCGAGCTGCTGCGCCGCGCGGACGTGGCGATGTACCAGGCGAAGCGGGCCGGGCAGCGGATCTCCACGTACGCCCCGACCCGGGACACCGCCGACCTGAACCGCCTCACCCTCGGCGGTGACCTGCCGCGCGCGGTCGCCGACCACGAGTTCATCGTCAACTTCCAACCCATCGTCGACCTGGGCACCGGCGAGGTGACCAGCGCCGAGGCCCTGGCCCGCTGGCACCACCCCACCCACGGGCTGATCGACCCGCTGCGCTTCCTGGAGGCGGTGGAGCGCTCGGGGATGCTGCCGGCCTTCGCCGAGGCGATCCTCGACCAGGCGCTGATCGCCGCCGCCGACTGGCGCGACGCCGGCTTCGACGTACCGGTCGCGGTCAACGTCTCGCCGCGCAGCCTGCTCGACGCACGCTTCCCCGGCTCGGTGCTGGCCCGGCTACGGGCCCACGACCTCCCGCCCGAGCGGTTGGTGCTGGAGCTGACCGAGACGTTGACGCTCAGCCAACTCGACGTGGTCGACCGGGTGCTCAGCCGGCTCCGCGACGAGGGCGTCCGGTTGGCGCTCGACGACTTCGGCACCGGCTACTCGTCTCTCTCGCTGCTCTCTCGGATACCCGTGCACGAGCTGAAGATCGATCGCAGCTTCGTCACGACCATGGAGAGTTCGGCCGAGGCCGCCGCCGTCATCCGTTCCACCCTCGACCTGGGCCGCAGCCTCAACCTGGCGGTGGTCGCCGAAGGGGTGGAGAGCGAACCGCAGCGACGCGCCCTCTGGGAGCTGGGCTGCTCGGCCGGTCAGGGCCACCTGTTCGCCCGACCGATGCCGGCCGGGACATTGCTCGCCGCGTTGCAACGCGGCTCGGGCGGCCAGCCCGGAACCCTGGCGCGGCCACTGCACGACACGGGCGCGGTGATCCGCCTCAACCAGAGCCGCCGCCAGGCCGGCCGCTCCCGCCCCGACCGCCACCTCCCGGCCTGACCGGGCACCGGCGCCCCGACCAGGGCGACAGCCGGACGGCCAACCGGGTGAGCAGCGAGATCTGCCAGACTGACGCCCGTGACCGCCGACGCCCCGACCGCCCGCCCCCAGCGGTGGCGGACACTCGACACCGCCGCCGGCGGACTCGCCCTCGACCTGGGTCTCTACGCCGTGTCGGCAGTCTTCGCGACGATCACCGCGGCCACCTCGACCCTCCTGCCGCACCGGGCCTGGGGTGCCGTCGCCGCCACCGGCTACCTGGTCGCGACGCTGGCGGTGGTCGTCCAGCTCCTGGTCCGCCGACGCAGCCCACGGCTGGCCGGGCTCGCCGCCCGCTGGGTGGTGACCGGCTTCGCCTGGGTGACCACCGCCCTCGTCCCCGTGCTCTGGCAGAGCATCGAACGGGCCACCGGACGCACCGACCGGGCGCAGGAGGAAGTCCTGGTCGTCGAGCAGGCCGGCAGCCGACTGCTCGACCACGGCACGCCGTACCTCGGTCGGGACGCGATCGCCGCCCTGCCGCCTGGTGAACAACTGCTCGGCTACACGCCGTACCAGCCGGGCATGGCGATGTTCGGCCTGCCCCGGGCTCTCGTCGACGGATGGTGGACCGACGCCCGCGTCTGGTTCACGCTGGGCACCGCACTGGCGCTCGCCCTGGCCGTGGCCGCCCTGCGCGCCGCGCCCGCCACCCTCGACGCCACGCACCGCCGGGACGCCGCGCTGCTGCGAGGCGTACAGGCCGCCACCGTCCTCCCCGTCTGCGCGCTGACCCTGGCGACCGGCGGCGACGACCTACCCGTGCTCGCGCTCTGCCTGCTGGCCCTCGCCCTCGCCGCCGCCGGCCGCCCCGGCCGGGCCGGCCTCGCGGTCGGGCTGGCCGGCGCGCTGAAACTGTTCGCCTGGCCGATCGCCCTGGTCCTGATCGTCTGGGGTCTGACCCGGCGAGCCGGCGCGCGGGTCGCGGCCGGCGCGATCGGGCTACCCGTCCTCGCCCTGCTCCCGGCACTGCTCGTCGACCGCGCCGCCCTCACCGAGAACGTGCTGCGCTTCCCGCTCGGGCACGGCCTGGTCACCAGCCCGGCACAGTCCCCGTTCCCCGGCCAGCTGATCGCCACCGCCCTGCCCGGAGGCCGGCTGATCGCCGCCGCGCTGCTGGTCGCGGCCGGTGCGGCCATCGCCGTCCGGCTCGCCCGCCGCCCGCCCGGCACCGCCGCGGCCACCGCCGCGATCTGTGGGTACGGCCTACTCGCCGCCATCGCCCTCATGCCCTCCACCCGCTTCGGTTACCTGCTCTATCCGGTGGCCCTGCTCGTCTGGGCCCCCGCCCTGCACCGGCCGGAGACCACACCGGCCGCCCTGACGCCCGAGCACCTGCCCGGTCGGGCCACATCGGCCTAACCGGCGGGCACAACGACGCCGCACGGCGTACACCTGAAGACATGACCACCTACCGCGACCGCGCCGAGGCGGGCAGAGTGCTCGCCGACCGGCTCACCGCCCTGGTCGGCGACCCGGACGCCGTCGTCCTCGGGCTGGTCCGCGGCGGCGTACCGGTGGCCCGGGTCGTCGCCGAACGGCTCGGCGTCCCCCTCGACGTACTGGTCGTCCGCAAGCTCGGCATGCCCTGGGCGCGCGAGGTCGCCTTCGGCGCGCTCGGTCCCGGCGGCGTGCAGGTGCTCAACGACGCAATCGCCAGCCGCCTCAGCAGCGACGACATCGCCGAGGTCAGCCGGCGCGAGCAGACCGAGCTGGAGCGCCGCGAGCGGCTCTACCGGGGCGGTCGCCCACCGCTCGACCTCACCGACCGGGTCGCGGTGATCGTCGACGACGGTCTGGCCACCGGCGCGACCGCCCGAGCGGCCGTCGAGGTCGCCCGCCGGCTCGGCGCCCGCCGCGTGGTGGTGGCCGTGCCGGTCGGCGCCCAGGAGGCGTACGAGCTGCTGGCCGCCGAGGCCGACCAGGTCATCTGCGCCCAACGTCCGCCCGATTTCGGCTCGGTCAGCGTCTACTACGACGACTTCCACGAGGTCTCCGACGACGAAGTCATCGAGGCGCTCACAGCAATCGCTTAGGTCGACCAGGTACCGTCGGGTGATGAGTGACCTCATCTGTCCCAAGTGTCGTGGTGAGATGCGCCAGTACGAGCGCAGCGGCGTCGTCATCGACCAGTGTGGCGAGTGCCGGGGAATCTTCCTCGACCGCGGCGAGCTCGAGAAGCTGTTCGAGGCAGAGGCCAACTGGAGTCGCCAGCAGGCCGGGCCGACCGCGCCGGCACCGCAGCCGGGCGGTTACGCGCCGCCTCCGCCCCCGCCGCCCGCCCAGCACCAGCCCGGTTACGGCGCTGTCCCGCCACCGCCGCCTCCACCGCCCGCGCACGGCTACCCGCCGGCGCCCGCCTACGGCTACCAGCAGCAGCACCACGGCTACCACGGTCACTACCGGCACAAGAAGCGCAAGAGCTTCCTCGACGAGATGTTCGGCTGAACCCGGCCGAGGCTCCCGCCCGGGTCGATCCGGTTGTCGACCCGGGCAACGTCGCTGCCCGGCGATTGGCTGGCGCGGCGGTCCGTGCGAGGCTACACCGCATGACCGTCACCCGGCACGACGAGGCCCTCGCCGAGGCGTACGACGGCATCACCGCCGTGGTGGGCGCCCTCGACGACGCCGACCTGCAACGGGCCACCCGATGCCAGGGCTGGCTCGTCGCCGACCTGCTCCTGCACGTGCTCGGCGACGCCCAGCGGGCCCTGGTGGCCCTGGCCAGCCCGGTCGACGGTCCCGCCGACGTGGACGACGTCTCCTACTGGCGCGGCTTCCCGGGCGGCGACGAGCAGGCCGCCCGGCACGCCTGGTGGATCCGGCGATCGGCGTCCGCCTTCGACCGACCGACCGCCATCGTCCGGTTGTGGCGGGACACCGCCCCGGCGGCGGTCCGCGCCGCCGGATTCGCGGACCCCGACGGGTACGTGACCACGCAGGGTCATGTGCTGCGCGTACCCGATTTCCTGGCCACCCTGACCACCGAGGCCGTGGTGCACCACCTGGACCTCATCCCGGAGCTGCCGGACGCGCCGCCACCCGGACCCCGGGCGACGAGCGTGGCGGTGTCCACGATGGATGGGCTGTTGAGCGACGACGCGGTCCGCCCGGCCGGCTGGGACGACCGGGAGTTCCTGTTGAAGGCGACCGGCCGCGTCTCCCTCACCGACCGGGACCGGCTGGAGTTGGGCGAGGCGGCAGGCTGGTTCCCCCTGCTGGGGTGACGTGATGAACGATAAGGGAGTGAACCCCTCACCCGACACGCTGCCGCAGATAGGTGCGCCGGCCACGCGCGCCCTGCACGGTGCCGGTTACACGACTCTGCGCGAGCTGGCCGGGGTGCCCCGTACGGAGCTGGCCGCACTGCACGGCATGGGCCCGAAAACGCTCGACATCATCCAGGCCGCTCTCGAGGAGCACGGCCTCAGCCTGGGGTGATGCCGGTTGCCTCGGCGTCGGCAGATTGGCGAGCCGCACAGTGCGCCGAAGACGTCGATCAGCCGATCGCCATGTCGACGAAGCGGGACAGATGCAGCTGGGCCGCGACCGTCACCGTGTCGGTCGGACCATTTCGATGCTTAGCAACAATAAAGTCCGCTTCCCCTGCCCGCGGTGACTCCTTGTCATAGTAGTCGTCGCGGTGCAAAAGGATGACAACGTCGGCATCCTGCTCAATCGATCCCGATTCCCGCAAATCGGACAACTGAGGACGCTTGTCGGTTCGCTGCTCGGGGCCACGGTTCAGCTGACTCACCGCGATGACCGGGCACTCGACCTCCTTGGCCAGCAGCTTGAGGCCACGAGACAGGTCGGCGACCTCCTGCTGGCGGCTCTCCGTACGCTTCGGCGAGGTCATCAGCTGGAGGTAGTCGACCACGATCATCTTGAGGTCGTGCCGCTGCTTGAGTCGGCGGGCCTTCGCGCGGATCTCCATCAGGTTCATGCTCGGCGTGTCGTCGACGAACAACGGCGCCTCGCTGATCTCACCCATGCAGCGGGCCAGCTTGGTCCAGTCGTCGTCGGAGAGCTGCCCGCTGCGCAGGACGTGCAGCGGCACCCGCGCCTCGGCCGAGAGCAGTCGCATGACGATCTCGACCTTGCTCATTTCCAGCGAGAAGATAGCGGCCGCCTGGTTGGCCCGGATGGCCGCGTTTCGGGCAAAGTCCATGCTGGCCGTGCTGTTGTGGGTGGGAATCATCGCCCGGCTGGCCAGGTAGAGATGCTCGGGGTTGTCGACGGTGACGCACCGGACCGGCACACTCGGGACCGGACGAACGTCAACGATGTACCGCGAGGTCGTCCGGACGTCGGAGGTGCTCCGGCGGCGTTCGACGTGCGCGTCCTGCTTGCGCTTGAGCCGGAAGATGACGTCGGGGGTGGAGAAGTTCAACGTGTACGCGACGGACGACTCGCTTGTGCGGCCGCGTACCGGCTTGGCGTTGACCGTGCAGCGGTAGCCGAGGCTGAGGATGAGTTCGCGTACGTCCTCTGCCAGTCGCTTCGAGGTCGATGTGTACTGCAGGTTACCGGTGGGGGCGACGGTGCCGTCGGTGTCCATCAGGCCAGCCAACAGCGCCCGGCGCTGCGGCTCGGAGGCGCGTAGGTAGACATCAGGGATGTGCTTGTCCGCCGCTACCCCGACCTGACGCAACAACCCGAGAAACGAACCGTTGCGGTGCCGGCAGCCTGCGCACTTCCTGGTCGCCGGATTCTCCCGCAGCGCCCTGGTGGAAACGCCGCAGTCCACGCAGGCGCCGTTCCCCTGAGCAACCGGCGTGGGCCGTAGCAGGATGGTGTAGACCATCGGCCCACTGGGACGCACGGCGAAGCCGTCGGCCTCGACGTGCGTGAGCATGTCCGGATCGGCGGTGGTGAAGCGGCTGGCGCCGGTGTGCCCGTCCCCGAGCCATGCCCCCAAGGTGTAGGGCGGAACCAGCAGTTCGCGGTCCGGGAGTTGGAGGGGGGCGCAGTTCCGTACGGCATGGTTCAACCGTCGGTCGGCGGTGTCGGTACGCAGCGTGGCCGCGATCTCAGCAGTGGTGACGACGCCATCATGGTCGACCCGGCTGCCTGAGTTGACCTGCCGCTCGGCTCGTTCAAGAAGCGCTGTCACCAGGGGGGCAGCCGGGTAACCCGGCGCCGTCCAGTTCCTCGTCTTGCCGTTGCGGACGATGGGGCGGCTGATCCGGCCGGTCGACCCGACATCACGCGCGACCTTGTGCAGGACATGCCGGAACTCCGGTCCGACCTTCTCGAGTGTGTCGAAGAGGGTGATCGGCTGGTTTCCCGCGGCGCCGAGAGTTTCGCGGGCCGCACGTAGGTTGGTCAGCGACGATTCGGGCCAGTGCCGCTTCCGCCGCGCCGGGCCCGGCCGCCGGCTCGCTCGGGTGGTCGTCTTCCACAGGTGCTCCGCGTCCGCCACGATGACGGTGCCGTCGGAGAACTCCACCTCGTAGCAGGGACGGTCGTGCATCACGTCGAAGGCGTGTGTGACGGTGGTAGGGGAGCCGTCCGCCGCCAGTAGTTGGTCGCCTGCCTTGACCTCACCCATCGTGGTCCAGCCGTCCGGGGTCGGCAGGGGGGTGTCGAGCGCAAGTGCCTTACCCAAACCGGGCCGGCCGGCCACGATGATCAATTGCCCCGCGTGGAGGCCGTTGAGCAGCCGGTCCAGGTCGCTGAAGCCGGTCGGCACGCCGGTCATCACGCCGCCCTGCGCACCCACCGCCTCGATCTCGTCCAGCGTCGGCTGGAGCATGTCGGCCAGGACCGCGAAGTCCTCGCTGACCCGGCGTTCGGTGACGTCGTAGACGGCCTGCTGGGCGAGGTCGACGATGTCGTCCACGTCCCGGCTGCCGCCGCTGGCGGTGCCGTAGCCCAGCTGCACGATCTTGGTGCCGGCCTCGACGAGCCTGCGCAGCACGGCGCGCTCGCTGACGATCCGCGCGTAGTATGCGGCGTTCGCCGCGGTGGGCACGCTGGCGATGAGGGTGTGCAGGTACGGTGCGCCGCCGATGCGGACGAGGTCCCCGGAGTCGGCGAGCGCCGCCGCGACGGTGATCGAGTCCGCCGGCTCACCCCGGCCGTAGATGTCGAGGATGGTGTCGAAGATGGTGGCGTGCACCGGCCGGTAGAAGTCGTTGGTCTTGAGGATCTCGACGACGTCGGCGATCGCGTCCTTGGAGAGCAACATGCCACCGAGGACGCACTGCTCGGCGGCGACGTCCTGGGGTGGCGTCTTGTCGAACCCGCCGTCCCGCTGCACGGGTGGCTGTCCGTTGCCGGACCGTGCCTCCGCCCGCATGTCGTCGGTGACCGACACCGGTCCCCCCTCCACTGCGTCGGATCTGTCCCAGCTCTACCGCCGAGGTACGACAGTTCTCCCGACCGAGCCGGTCGATCGGGGGCCATCGCGCCGGCGGTCGAGGGCCAACCATACGGACCCCGAGGTCAGCGACTCAACAAGCACGGTGGACGAGCCTCGGGACAACCTGTGGATGCCGGTGGACGAGCATGTGCGCAGCGTGTGCACAGCCTGTGGACAACCGCTGGGGAATTCTCGGGCGCAGGCCGTTGACCTGGCAAAATGCGGTCCCCACCCTGTGGAGGAGAATATTTCGGTCGGTTCTTTTACACGATCTTCCCGTACTATCTCCAGCGAACGGCTACACCTGGACAGCGGATCACGCTTTGGGTTCAGAAGGGTCACACTCCGGCCGTGAGTTACCGGGACTGGGGACGCGGGGAGGGCACCCCGCGGGAGCGTCCGCCGACCGCCTCGTGGGGTCAACCTGCGCTGCCCGCTCCGGTCGACCCGTACGACGAGGACGTGCCCTACCGCACCTCCAGTCGGCGGCGGGCGCGCGACCGTGGGCAGGACGAACCGGTCGACGCCTACCTGCCGCGGTGGGCGCTGGAGTCGGGGGTTCAGCGGGCCGACGGCGGTGGCCGACACGCCGCGCCCGACGAGGACGAGATCGAGGTCGAGCGCCCGAGTTCGGGTGCCGGTTGGCGCAGTGCCGAGGCGACCGGCCGACGCCGGGCCGACGCGGGTGGTTGGCGTGAACAGCCGGCGATCGGCGCGGGTGGTTGGCGCGAGCAGCCGGCGATCGGCGCGGGTGGTCGGCGTGAGCAGCCGGCGATCGGCGCGGGTCCCGATTCGGACCACACCCGGGAGTGGACGCTCGACCGTCCCCAGGAGCAGGGGTACGCGGGCCGTCGACGCGCCGACTCGGCGGCGGAGGAGCCGGTGTCCGGGGCGGCCTCCGACCGTCGTCCCCGTCGCGCACCGGCCGGCCGTCCGCAGGTGATCTGGTCCGGTGGGGACCTGACGGCCGACTCGGCCGAGACGGTGTCCCGTCCGGAGGTGAGCCGACCGACGCGGCGCAGCCGGCGCGCGACGGAGGAGTCGTGGACGCGTCCGGCGGCCGACCCGTGGGAGCGCGGGGCGGAGCAGGCGGCCGAGCCCGATCCGTCGTACGCGCCCGCGGTGGACCCGTGGGACGCGTCGGGTGTGCACGCGTGGCCGACGCCGGGCTCGGACGGCACGGACGTGAGCGAGCAGTGGTCTTCGGGGGAGAGCGTCGGTGGTTGGGAGCGGTCGGACCGTACCGGCCAGTGGGAGCGGTCCGCGGTCGAGGACGACCAGTGGGAGCGGACGCTGCCGCCCCGCTCGGATCGGCTGACGGAGGGATGGCCGAGCCGGGACAGCGGGTTCTGGCCCGGCACCCGGTTGTCCGGTGACGATCCGCGCTGGATGGACACGACGACGTCGGCGCCCCGGTCGCCGGTGGTGGGTTACACGGCTCCACGGCCGCGCAGTGCCCCCGTACCCCCTGCTGGCGCCCGGCGTCGGGCGGACCGGCCGCCGGTCGGTACGGCGTCGGTGCGCAGGCGGGTCGAGTCGGTGGCGACGGGTGGTTGGGCGCGTCGTCTGGAGGACGACCTGCTCGACCCGGACCCTGGCGGGTCGGTCCGGCCGCTGCTCTACACCACTGCCTGCTACCTGGTGCCGGCGATGCTGATCTTCCTGTGGTTGCTGACGCTCGACGCGCAGGCGCCCGCCGGGTGTGTCACCGACATCAGTGGAGGTGGCTGTGACTCGGCGCGGTCACGCGCGTTGGAGTCACTGCTCGCCGGCTCGCCGCGTTTCGGGCTGGCGCTGGTGAGCAGCCTGGTGGTGGCGGCGCTGCTGCGCCGGGTCGGCACGACGTGGCGGTCGGCGACGATCGCGCTCGCGGCGGCCGTGGTCGGCGGTGGTCTTTCCACGGTGCTGATCAGCGCGGTGACGGGCCAACCGATCGGGTGAGGCGGGCCGCCGGGCCACGCTTGGCGGATGCGCGAGGGCCCGCACCGATTGCTCGGTGCGGGCCCTCGTCGTGTGGTGCGGGTCGTCAGCCCTGAACGACGTTCAGGTTGAACGACGCGGTGACCTCGGGGTGCAGCTTGATCTTCACCGGGTAGGTGCCGGTCGACTTGATGTGACCGGGCACCTCCAGCCGGCGACGGTCGAGGACCGGACCGCCGGCGCCCTTGACGGCGTCGACGATCTCGGCCGAGGTGACCGAGCCGAAGAGCCGACCGCCGTCGCCGGCGCGAGCCTTCAGGTTGACCTTGAGACCCTCGAGCTGGCCCTTGACCTCGTTGGCGTGGTCGAGGTCGCGGATCTCGCGGGCCGAGCGGGCCCGCTTGATGACCGTGACCTGCTTTTCCGCGCCCTTGGTCCAGGCGATCGCGAAGCCCTGCGGCAGCAGGTAGTTACGGCCGAAGCCGTCCTTGACCTCGACGATGTCGCCCGGGGCACCGAGGCCGGACACTTCCTGAGTCAGGATGATCTTCATATCGGTGCCTCCTCTCAGCGGGCCGTTGCGGTGTACGGCAGGAGCGCCATCTCGCGGGCGTTCTTGACCGCGCGGGCGATCTGCCGCTGCTGCTGCGAGGTCACGCCGGTGACCCGCCGAGCGCGGATCTTGCCGCGGTCGGAGATGAACTTGCGCAGCAGCGCCGTGTCCTTGTAATCGATGTAGGTGATCCCGTCCTTGTCGAGCGGGTTCACCTTCTTCTTCGGCTTGCGAAGTGCCGCAGCCTTGGCCATTGACCTTGCTCCTGGTTTGCGATCGCGGGCGCTCGGCGCCATTAGAACGGAGGCTCCTCGTCGAAGTTGCCGCCCGAACCGGCACGCGCGGGAGAGGGTGCGGCCGAAGCCCAGGGGTCGTCGAAGTTGCCTCCGCCACCACCCTGGCCACCACCACCGCCGCCGCCACCGAAGCCGCCGCCACCGCCACCGGAGCGGGACATCTTCTGCACCTTCGCCGTGGCGTAGCGCAGCGACGGGCCGATCTCGTCGACCTCAAGCTCGATGACGGTGCGCTTCTCACCCTCGCGGGTCTCGTAGGACCGCTGACGCAGCCGGCCCGAGACGATCACGCGAGCGCCGCGCTGCAGCGACTCGGCGACGTGCTCGGCGGCCTGCCGCCACACGGTGCAGGCGAGGAACAGCGGCTCGCCGTCCTTCCACTCGCCCGACGCCTTGTCCATGAATCGGGGCGTCGAGGCGACACGGAACTTGGCGACCGCAGCCCCGGAGGGGGTGAACCGCAACTCGGGGTCATCGGTCAGATTGCCGATGACCGTGATGGTGGTGTCTCCTGCCATGACCATCTCCTCGCGCACTCAGCGTCTCGTCGTACAGGCTCTCAAAGCCGTACGACAGAGTCGCGGAGGCTGATCCGGGCGAACCGGGTTGAATACCGGACTGAATGCTTAGCGCATCTCCGGCCGGATGACCTTGGTGCGCAGCACGGACTCGTTCAGCCGGAGCTGACGGTCCAGCTCGGCCACGGCAGCAGGCGTAGCCTGCAGGTCGACGACGGCGTAGATGCCCTCGGCCTTTTTGTTGATCTCGAACGCGAGGCGCCGGCGGCCCCACACGTCCGTCTTCTCAACCGAGCCACCCGCGGTCCGAATCACGTTCAGGTACGTGTCGAGCGACGGGGCGACGGTGCGCTCCTCGAGGCTGGGGTCGAGGATCACCATGATCTCGTAATGACGCAAGACGTGCTCACCTCCTGTGGGCTAAGCGGCCACGGTCCTTCCGTGGCAGGAGGTCGTGCGTCGTTGCCCGCACGTGCCGGGGGAACCCGGCCGGACGCGGACAACCTGACCAGGATACCCGGTCCGGACGATCATGCCCGGGGTGGTCGGGCCGGCGTTCCGGGCAGGCCGACGGGGGCCCGCCAGCCGACCGTCACTGGTCGGTGGCGAGCCCCCGTCAACGAGGCCGCGGAGCGTCCCGTCCGCATTCCTTGGGTGGGACCTGGGGAGGAACGACCACACCGATGAGGTTGGACCGGAGACGCCCCGCGGAGCTTTATCGTGTTGTTATCTGACGATACAACGGCTCTCGTCCCGTGTCGGGGCAAAAGGCAGAAATTTCCGAGATTCTGCGACCGGGCCCATCTGGTGCGACGGGGTCTCCCCCCGCGACGCCGGGCCGCGCCACGGGGGTGACCTCGCTGTCGGGCCGACGAACGACCCGGTGCCGTACCCGGGCGCCTCGTCGCGCCCGGCCCCGGGCCCCGCTCGTCGGGTCCCATCCCCTCAACGAGCGTCCGGCGGCCGGAGTGACGACATCGCCGGCCGTCACCGCGCCTGTCGTGGTCGCGACGTAGGCTCGCTGCCATGCGTATCGGAGCCCACGTCGATTCGACCGACCCGCTGGCGGAGGCGGCCGCACGGTCCGCCGACACCGTGCAGTTCTTCCTCTCCGACCCGCAGGGATGGAAGGCACCCAAGCCGCGCGAGGACGCCGAGCGGCTGCGCGCCGCCGAGGTCGACCTCTACGTGCACGCGCCGTACGTCATCAACGTGGCAACCCTCAACAACCGCATCCGGATCCCCAGCCGCAAACTGCTGGTCGGGCACGCGACCGCGGCGGCCGAGATCGGCGCCAAGGGTCTGATCGTCCACGGTGGGCACGTCAACGCCGGCGACGACCTGGCGGTCGGCTTCGACAACTGGCGCAAGACCTTCGCGTACGCGGCCGACTCCGGCGGGTTCGGCGTGCCGGTCCTCATCGAGAACACGGCCGGCGGAGACAACGCGTGCGCCCGCCGGCTGGACGCGCTGGCCCGGCTCTGGGACGCGATCGGCGACTACGAGGTTGGCTTCTGCCTGGACACCTGCCACGCGTACGCAGGGGGCGAGGAACTGCTCGGCCTCGTCGACCGGGTCAAGGCAATCACCGGCCGGATCGACCTGGTGCACGCCAACAACTCCAAGGGCGGGTTCAACTCCGGCCAGGACCGGCACGACAACCTCGACGGCGGGACGATCGATCCCGAGCTGGTGGTGGCGGTGATCCGGGCCGCCGGGGCGCCGGTGGTCGTCGAGACTCCGGGCGGCGTCGAGGGCCAGGCCGCCGACATCGATTTCCTGCGCCAGCAGCTCCCGACGGAGCGCCCGGCAGCATGACGACCGGACCGTCCAAGCCGGGAAAGGCGCAGCCCACGTCCACCGGCGACGACCCGATCCGACCGGCCGCGCCGTCCACCGAGCACCCGGCCGCCTCGGCCGGGACCACCACGAACGGCACGACCCGCAGGGGCTGGGGGAGAAACAGGGCTCCGAAGAGCTCCAGCGCGGCAACGAACGCCACCACGAAGAGCGACGCCACGAAGAGCGACGCCACCAAGAACGGCGCCGTCACGAACGGCGCCGTCACGAACGGCGACGCGAAGAGCGCCGACGGCGACAAGGCCGACACGCCTAACTGCGACGCGGTCAAGGGCGACGTCAAGGGCGACATCGGTACGACGAGCGCCGTCGCGAAGAAGGCCGACGCCACGGGTACGGCAGCCAAGGACGGCGACGCCAACGAGGGTAGCGAGGCCAAGTCGGTCGAGCCCGACCGGTGGGAGGCGTTCGCCTCGGCGCCGGAGCCCCGGCCCAGCCGGCTCACCCGGGCGGCCCGCGCGGTGGGCCGGTCCCTGGTCCACGAGTGGAGCCTGGCGGCCCTTGCCTCGCT
This sequence comes from Micromonospora sp. bgisy143, assembly GCF_057708145.1. Lineage (NCBI taxonomy): Bacteria > Bacillati > Actinomycetota > Actinomycetes > Micromonosporales > Micromonosporaceae > Micromonospora > Micromonospora sp. bgisy143. The sequence continues at coordinate 23,835 of NZ_JBYIRN010000013.1, read as the reverse complement.
GGCGCTGGCCGTGCTGATGACCTGGCCGACGCTTCGCTACCCGCGCTACACCCTGCCGCAGGACACCTGGGACCCGAGCCTCCAGGCGTGGCAGATGGCCTGGTCCGGTCACATCCTGCTGGCCGACCCGACCCGCCTGTGGCAGTCGAACACCTTCTTCCCGGAGCTGTGGAGCTTCGCGTTCTCCGACACGCTGCTCGGCTACGCCCCGGCCGGGATGCTCGGCAGCGGCCCCGAGGACGCGGTGCTGCGCTACAACATCATGTTCGTGCTGGCGCACGCGCTCGCCACGTTCGGGGCGTACGCCCTGGCCCGGCAACTCGGTGCCGGCCGGATCGGCGCCGCCGTCGCCGGGGTGGGCTACGCCTACGCGCCGTGGCTGCTGGCCCAGGCCGGGCACCTGCACGTGCTGTCCAACGGCGGCATCCCGCTGGCTCTCGCGATGCTCGCGCGGGGGCACGGCTGGTCGCTGCGGTACGGCTACCGGCCCGAACGACGGCACGACGGCTGGGTGTACGCCGGTTGGCTGGTGGCCGCCTGGCAGATCAGCCTCGGCTTCGGCATCGGTCTGCCGTTCGCCTACTTCCTGGCCGTCGCGGTGCTGGTCGCTGCCGTGCTGTTCGGGGTGAAGTGGCTGCGGTCCGGCCGTACCCTGCCGTTCGGCCGCCGGCTGCTCGTGGCCGACCTGGTCGGTGGGGTGTTCTTCGCCGGGGTGGGCGCGCTGATGGCACTCCCGTACTTCCAGGTGACCGAGCTGCACCCGTACGCCGAGCGGACCGTCCGCGACATCTCCCTCTTCTCTCCGCCGGCGTCCGGCTTCGTGACCGCGCCCGCCGAGTCGCGGATCTGGGGTGGGTTGCACGAGGGTGCCCGAGACGCGCTGCCGTTTCACGCGGAGATGACGCTGCTGCCGGGGTTCGTGCTCTACGCGTTGGCCTTCGGCGGGCTGTTCTTCTCCGTCTGGCGGCTGCGGCACCGGCTGTTCCTGCTCGTCGGGGTGCTGGTCACGATGGTGTTCGCGATGGGTACCCGCTTCTTCGACGGCACCTTCACCTACGTGCCGTTGTTCGAGCACGCGCCTGGTTGGAACGCGCTGCGTACCCCCGGGCGGTTGATGCTCTGGACGACGTTGCTGCTCGCGCTGCTCGCGGCGGGCGCGGTCACCGCCCTCACCGACCGGGTCCGGGAGCTGGCCGCGCAGCGGATCCCGTCCTGGCCCGGGCCGTGGCTGCGGATCGCCACGCTGCTGCCGCTGCTGCTGGTCACCGTCGAAGGGCTGAACTCCACCCCGCATCCGGTGGTGCCGGCGCAGCCCGCCGCGATGCGCTCGGCGCAGGGCCCGCTGCTCGTGCTCCCCAGCGACCAGGGTCTCGACCAGCACGTGATGCTCTGGTCGACGGACGGATTCCCGGACGTGGCGAACGGCGGCAGCGGCTTCACGCCCCGACAGCTCGACGACGTACGCCGGGTCAGCCAGTCGTTCCCCGACCAGATGAGCGTCGACTACCTGCGCACCCTCGGTGTGCGCACGGTGGTGCTGCTCCGCGACGAGGTGCCCGGCACGCCCTGGGAGATCACCATCGACGCGCCGGTCGAATCGCTCGGCGTCACCCGTCAGGACGTCGGCGACGCGGTCGTCTATCGACTCTGACGCCTCTCGCTGCCTGCGGTTTGCCCGTCCGCCGGACCAGTGCCATGGCCTGGTCACCCAGCGGCCCGCCGATGGCGTCAGTGTCACGGCGGCGGTCCATCGTTGGCAGCCGATGGGGTCGACGCACCCCTGGCCGCGCACCCGCATCGGCCGCAGCCACGTTCGGCGACAGCGTGTGACGGTCGTCCTGTGTGACGGCGATGAAAGAGCAATGGCCGCACACCCCACCCTGAGGGCTCCCTGATCCCCGGTGCTGTCCGCGCGTCCTTCAGCCACCACGGCGCTACCTTCCGGCCTCCCGCACGGCATCTGAAGACGAATGCGGCCGCATCGAGTCCGAGAGGAGTCCGATGGCTCGTCGACGTTCCCGATCTCCGGCGCTACTCATCGCGGTGGCCTGCGCGGTGCTGCTTCCTCAGTCGGTGCACGGCGTGGCATTCGCAGCAGCCGCGCCGCCCGCGCCGGCACCCGCGGCGGATACCCCGTCGTCCACGATCGATCCGCAGCGTCGGGCCGAGCTCCTGACCGAAGGCTATAAGGAGTCGCAGGACGTCGCGTGGACGACGTCGGGAGACGGCAACGGCTTCCATGTCCTCGCCGCGACCGCCAGCAGCGGTTACACGTGGCGGACCGTGGCCACTCTCGCAGAGCCGGGCTTCGACGCGGACCAGTGGATCGGCAACGCCTGCCTGACCGGTTCCGGTCGGCGGCTCGTTGTCGTCTACGCGCCGCGCACCTTCACCAACAAAGCTGACCTTTTCGATCGCGGCGGCTTCACGGCAACTGTCGACCTGGTGACCGGCTCGGTGCGCAAGCTGCCGGTGCAGTCATCGCTGGCCTACTTCAACCCGGGCTGCGGCGCGGACGAGACGGCGGTCCTCACGCAGTTGGGCGGCCAGCTGTCGAACGACCAGATCGACGGGCCCGCTCGTACGCGACTGTTCCGGCTCGATGCCGGCAAAGGCGAGCTCTCGCGACCGATCCTCGTCAACGCCGAGGTCACCTCTGCCCTGCCGGTGGGACGCACCATCGTGGCAGCCGGGGGTTCGCGCCTGGTGCAGGTGGGAGGCGGCGGCACGCTGACGCCGGTCGCCCCCACCTCGGGAACCCCGTTCCAGCTCAAGGCGGACGGCGGCGGCGGTGTCCTGTTCATGGACCGCACGGGTGACCGGGTACGGGTCCGGCGTGCCGTTCCGCAGTCGAAGAACGAACCGCGAACGCTCGCGGAGGGGCAGCTGTCCAAGCTGAGCGTCACGCCTGGCGCTGGTGGCCGGGCCTTCATCACCGGTCAGGCGGACCGGACGCACGCGCTACCGGAGAACGTGTCGAAGGTCGAGGTGGCAGCCGGATCCCAGCTGTCTTCGCACGGGCAGTTGGCGTTGACCGAGGTCCGCTGGGCCGGTCAGGCCGACCCACGGGTTGCGGTTCCGGACCCGACGTCGCCGCGGCAGGTGAAGATCCAGGCCACCGTCCTGACCAACGGCAAGAAGGTCGATTTCCAGGTGCAACCCGCCGACGCTCCGGACGCCCAGGCCGCCGAGGGTAGGCGCATTCATCCAAAACTCGCGTCGGCCGGTGGGGGTAGCCGGGCCTCGGCAGCCGCCGCGGGCTCCCCGAGCAACCCCGTGGAGGCGGAAGCCTACTGCTCGGTCCCGCGCAACGACCCGCGCAACCAGGCATTGCAGCCCAAGCCCCGCCAGGTCGAGTGGGCAGTCGACCAGGCGATCACCAACTCGCTCTACGTGCAGCGGGAGGCCAACTGGAAGAACCTCGGCATGTCTGCGTACCGACCTCAGGATCTGTTCCCGCCGATCCCGTTGGTCGGCGGTGGCCGCGTTCCGGCCCAGGTCATGCTGGGCATCGCGGCGCAGGAGTCGAATCTCTGGCAGGCGTCCTTCCACGCTGTCCCGGGCGTCACCGCCAGTCCGTTGATCGGCAACTACTACGGCCGGGACATCTACAACGGCAAGGAGGAGGACGACTGGGACATCAGGTGGGAAGACGCAGACTGCGGGTACGGCGTCACCCAGGTCACCGACGGTATGCGGTTGGCGGGCCGGGAGAAGGAAGGTGAGGTCGCCCTGCCCGCGTACAAGCAGCGTGCCATCGCTCTGGATTTCGCCGCGAACATCGCCGCCGGGCTGCAGATTCTGCAGTCGAAGTGGAACGAGACCCGGACCGCCGGGTTGATCGTGAACAGCGGGGATCCCGGAGGGCTCGAGCACTGGTTCTTCGCTCTCTGGGCCTACAACAGTGGCTTCCACCCGGACCGGGGCGACGGATCCCCGTGGGGCGTCGGTTGGGCCAACAACCCGATCAACCCGAGATTCCGGGCCGACCGGGTGCCCTTCCTCGAGTACACGTACGCCGACGCGGCGAATCCGCAGTTCTGGCCGTACCAGGAGAAGGTGCTCGGTTTTGCCGGACACCCGCCGGAGTTGCTGGAGGGCCCGGACCAGCTGGTCTCGGGCTTCCGGGCCGCGTGGTGGAACGACACTCGGCAGCGGATCACCGTCAAGCCGCCGATCGATCTGTTCTGCGACGACTCGAACTACTGCCACCCAGGGGAGTTGAACGTTCCGGATGACCCGGATGTGGTGGGCGAGGAAGCGGGCCCCTGCGCCCACAAGAACGCCGCCGGCCGCTTCGATCTCGTGTGTTGGTACAACCGGCCGGTGAAGTGGAAGGAGGGCTTCGAGGCCGGCAACGAGGTGCTCCGATTCGATCCCGGGTACGCCTACCAGGAGGACGCTACGAGCTACGCACCGAACTGCAGCCTGTCGGGCTTGCCGAGCGGTGCTCTCGTCATCGACAACGTCGTCGACGGCACACCGTCCGTCCGGCCGGGTTGCGGACGGCCCTGGACGAACGCCGGAACCTTCAATCTGGACTTCGCCGCAGACAGCACCGGCCACTACCCGTCCAAGATCGATTTCCACCAGATCGGTGGGGGATTCGGGGGCCACTTCTGGTTCGCGCACACCCGGCGGCCCGATGACCAGGGTGGCAAGTTTCGGGTATCCGGAACGTGGTCGCTGAACCAGCAACTCCAGGGCTGGGGGCGGGTGATGGTGCACATGCCCGACCAGGGCGCGCACACCCGTCAGGCCGAGTACCAGGTGGACCTCGGCCAGGGCTTCGACAAGGGCAAGAAGCGGGTCCTGCTGCAACGCACCCAGGAGCACCGGTGGGTGTCCCTGGGTGTCTTCAAGTTCGCCGGCACTCCCCGCGTCCGGCTGTCGACCGACACCCAGGACGGCACCGGGGTGGAGGACGTGGCGTGGGACGCGATCGCGGTGCAGAAGCTGAACGCGAAGCCGCGTCATCAGGTCGTGGCCCTCGGGGACTCGTACTCCTCCGGCGAGGGAGCGTCGGAGAACCGTGGTGCCGACTACTACCGCGAGACCGACTTCAAGCAACTCAACGGCGATGAGGTGCTGTTCCAGAACAACTGCCACCGCTCCCGGTACTCCTGGTCACGGCAGGCGGTGCTGTCGGACAACTCGGCATCGATCGGCAGCCGGGCCGACTCCTGGGATCCGCAGATGGATTACCAGTTCCATGCCTGCTCGGGCGCCCGGACTCACAACCTGCTGCCCTTCAGGACCGTCCCGACCGGGCAGTCACCGCCGGCGAACGCGTTCAACAAGACGGGCAGCGGCTCGTACGGCGAGGTATCCCAACTGGACAAGGGCTTCCTCGACGAGAACACCACCCTGGTCACCCTGTCCATCGGGGGCAATGACTCCGAGTTCAGCAAGGTGATCCAGGAGTGCATCTACGGATCCGGACTCCAACTCTGCCAGGACAGCACGTTGAAGGGCGACACCGAGCCGGTGAGCACGGCCACCAGGAAGCGCATCGAAGGGCCGGTCAAGGAATCAATCAAGATCGTGCTCAGAGAGATCCACAAGAAGGCGCCAGCAGCCAAGATCCTGCTGATGGGCTATCCCAAGCTGGTCGAAGGGTACTGCGTCCTCGGTATCGGCGCGGAGGAACTGCCCTGGCTGAACTCCACGGCCGAACTCCTCGCGACGAAGATGGAGGAGGCGGTCGCCGAGGTCAAGGCCGAGGGGGTCCAGGTGTGGTTCGGCAACCCGACCGAGCGCTTCTCGGGCAAGGCGGTCTGCGGTTCACCGGAGACGGTGAACGGTGTCATCAAGGACCTCACCGCAGGTGAGGAGGGACCGCTCAAGAGCCCGGTACCGGACTCGTGGAACGTCTACGGGGCATCACAGCAGTCGTTCCACCCGAAGATCAGTGGCGCCGGTATCTACGCTGAGGTGATGAACGACGTCACACGGGGAAAGATGGGGCTTTGACCAAGGCTTCATCATCAGTGCCCGCGAGAAGGCTGCTCGGCCTCCTCGCGGGCACGGCCCTGGCCGCGTCGAGTCTCGGCTGTGGGGCCCCTGACCAGGAGCAGGACGCCACGGACAAGGCCACGGCTGTGGTCCGCGAGAAGGCGGAACGGTCGCGGCAGGCGATGTCGAACGCGCTGGCCGACCCGTCCGCCCCGCGCCAGGAGGCGCTGCTCGGTGCGGTCGCCGAGTTGGTGGAGAGCGGGGAGCGCAACGGGTTCGTCTTCGGTCGCCGGTCCGAACCGGGTGATCGGATCTGGCTGGACGTGGCGTTCGACGGCACCGGCAACGCCGGAGGGCTCGCGCCCGCCGAGGTGACGGTGCGGCTCTGTGTACGGTTCAGCGGCACCCGCAGTGCCCAGCCCGAGGTGACGATGTCAGACACCGCTTGCGACACCGGCCTCGACCGGAAACTCGGCCAGGCGGACACCACGGTCGGCCTACGGCAGTGATGGCTCCTTGCGCACGCGCACGCCACGGCGTCAGACCCGCACGTCCTCCTCGGTGACCGTCGTCGGGGTGCTGGGGCGTAGGCGGAAGCGGTCGATCCAGCCGACGTCGGGCGCGCCGTCGAGCACGCCGCCGTCCGGGTCGTCGGCATAGGTGGCCCGCACCGCGTCCTGTTCGGGGTGCAGGATCTCCCGGATGACCAGGACGCAGAGGGTCACCACGGTCGCCAGTCGCAGCGTCGAGGCCAGCACGAACACGCCCTCCGGGAAGACCGGCCGGCTCGTCGCCGCACCGAGCAGCTCACCGTAGAAGGCCACGAAGTAGCAGACCTCGGCGAACTGCCAGGCCAGGAAGGCACCCCACTTCGGCCGGGCCAGCACGACCAGCGGCAGCATCCAGAGCACGAACTGCTGGGACCAGACCTTGCTGAAGATGAGGAACGCGGCGACCACCAGGAAGGCGAGCTGGGCGAGCCGCGGCCGGCGCGGGGCCCGCAGCGCCAGCACGGCCACGCCGAGGCAGGCCAGCCCGAACAGGGCGTACGAAATGGTGTTGAGGGTCGGGATGTTGGTGTTCAACCATTCGAACGGACCCTGCTGGCCAGGGTCGTTGCCGACCTTGCCGTCCAGGTAGCGCCCGATGTACCAGAGCGTGCCCCAGTCGATCGGCCGAGTGGTGTTCAGCTCGAAGAACCGACCCCAGTTGTCCGGGTTGGCCCGGTAGGCGGGCAGGTTCACCAGCACCACGGCCACCGCCGCCGCGCCGAGCGAGGTGAGCGCGGCGCGGAGCCGGTTGGCCCGCAGCGCCAGGACGAGGATCGGCCCCAGCACGAACAGCGGCCAGAGTTTCGCCGCGCCGGCCAACCCGAGCAGCACGCCGGCGACCACCGGTTGTCGCCGGGCCCAGGCCAGCAGACCGAACGCCGCCAGTCCGATGGCGAGCAGGTCCCAGTTGACGGTGGCGGTGAGCAGCAGCGCCGGGGCGAGCGCGAACAGCGCGGCGTCCCAGGGTCGTCGGCGGCGCAGCGCGAGGATCACCGCGACGGTGGCCACGGCGAGCGCGCCCAGCACGAGCGCGTTCAGGTTGTAGAACCACTGGCCCTGGTTGATGCTCGGGTCGCCGTCGCCGATCGCGTGCACCGGCAGGCCGAGGGCACCCATGAAGTAGCCGGTCAGCACCGGGTACTCCACCGGGTGGTCCCGGTAGGGCACCTTGCCCTCGTTGAGGCCCTCGGCGTAGTAGAGGGCGAGCACGTCCGTGTAGCAGAACCGGGTGTATTGGACGTTGTTCTGCCAGGCGCCGTCCTGGCACGGGGATTTCTGCACCCAGTGCAGCGCGAGCGTGAGGCACGCAAGCGCCAGGACGATCCGGACGGCGGTCCAGAACCGGCGTTCCTGCCCGGCCGGCCGATCCAGGGCCGTCGCGTGGTCGCCCAGCGGCCCGCCGATGGCGCCGGAGAGGCCGCGGACGAACCCGTCGGAGCGGGACGGGTGGTCGGTGGTTCCGGCGTCGTCGATGCCGGGCGTCGACTGGGTGCTCATAGAAAGGCATCCTGCCGTACTCGCAGTAGTACGTCATGTGTCCCGAGCCGTCCACTCAGGTGGCAACCCAGCGCGATCAGGGCCCGAGACCTCCGTCCGCCGCCCGCACCCTGACCTGATCCCCGCTCTCGGACTGTCCGAGCTGTGACCGATTGATGAGACAGCCGGAGAAACTTCGCGCCAATCGGGCCGCAGCATCGACTCGTTTGAGCCCTGCGAGCCCGTCATCACGGTGAGGGGATCGGATTGAAGGGTTCGGCAAGATCCATGGGGTGGCTGCTCACCGCCGGCATGGCCAGTGCGGCACTCGCCGTACTGCCCGTGTCAGCGGAGGCGGCGGGAACCACCGACAAGCCGGGCAGGGTGTCACGGACGCCTGCGGCCGCGGACAAGCTGTTCGCGGCTGACACTCAGGGCGCGACGCCGGCACAACGCGCGCGGATGGCCGCCGAGGCACCGCTGGCCGCGGCGGCGGTACGTATCCGCACTGCTGCCGAGGCGAGGCAGTCAGGCTTCGCGGGTGTGGCTCTTCGGCAAGGGACAGTGACTGTCTATTGGCGGGGCAAGGTCCCGGCGGACGTGCGCCGCGTGCTTGATCAGGAGCGTGCGCACGTTCCGGTGCAGGTCGAGCCCGCCCACTACGCGGCTCACGAACTCGCTCGAGCTGCCGAGAAGATCAGGGCCAGCGGCAACCGGTCGATACGGTCTGTCGCCTACACCGTGCGGGGCGACGGTATTACGGCCACCGTGTCGAGCGGGGCCAAATCCTCTCTCCGACTGCCGGACGTCGGCGTGCCGGTCACGGTGCGGAGCGAACCGGATCTGCCCGCGCTCAGCGGCCGGACCGAAACGCCGGACGGCCGCAGCACCACTGCTGGAGTTGCTGCCGACGCAGTCACCTGGCCCAGTCCGAGCCGCCAGGATGACACGACGCCGGCATGGGGAGGCGCACACATCATCAACTCGAGCACCAACCGCGGCAATGGCGGTTGGAGTGTTCGACTTGATTCCGGCGAGGTTGTCGATGCCGACACGAAATGGCACTGCACCTCAGGCGTCCCGATTCTGGACGACGCCACGAACACCGAACTGATGGTCGGCCCGGCGAGTTGTGGTACTCCCGGTCAAACCTACGTCGACCCCAGTGGGGACGTGGTGAACGAGACGACGGGTGTCGACGCAGCCTGGCACAAGCCAATCCGCGGCGTCACCTTGACCAAGCCGAAGGGCGGTGCCGAGCCGGCCGTTTACGACGGCACCGGCTGGACGCAGGACGGTTGGCAGATCGATGCCTGGGAGTCGCCGATCGCCGGTCAACAGGTGTGCGTTTCGGGCGCCGAAACCGGAACGTTCTGCGGGGTGGAGATGACCGAGTTCGTCGGCAGCAACACCGTCTGGATCGAGAGTTACCAGGGAGACCTGGAGGAGGCCAGGGGCGTATCGGTCATCAAGGCCGACATCAACGAGCCCGGCACCGTGTGGCCTGATCGCCGCACCTACATCCTGAAAGATGGAAGCCCATGTAATGGCTTCCCCTTCCTCAAGGATTACGACTCCATCGGATGCAGCTCCATCGCGTTCGGCGATGGAGACATGGGTGGAGCGGTCTACACCATACCCAGCGAAGGTCCCGAGTCCGGGATTCTGATCAAGGGGATCATTCTGCGGATTCACGGCGGGCGTGACGAGAACCCGTTCAACTACGACATGGTGGGTGTCGACAAAATTGCGGCTGCGTACCCCAACATGACCGAGCTGACCGTCCGCAACGACCGACGATGAAGGAGACTGGAATGACAGTTGACCCCATCAGGAGGGGTACCTTCCTGCGGTTGGCGCTGATGACCGTGGGTGCGGTGGGCCTCAGCCTGTTGCAGGTTCCGGCGGCACAGGCCCGACCGGAGGCAGAACCGAAGGCCGGAGCCGGTGTGCCGGCCGAAGCGGTTCCCAGCGCCGATCGGGACAAGGTGCTGGGCGCGTCGTGGCGCACGTCAACGGACCGGGCATGGACCACGGCGGGCGACGCCGAGGGCCTTCATGTGCTGGTGGCGGATGCCGCCGACGGCTATGCGTGGCGTACCGTCGCAACGCTACGCGAGGGTGGCTTCGACACCGACCGGTGGATTGGCAATGCCTGCGTCACGTCGTCCGGGCGCCGCGCGGTCGTCGTCTATGCCCCACGCAACTTCACCAACAAGACCGAGTTGAGCGGGCGGGGCGGTTTCACGGCTGTCGTCGATCTGCAGACCGGAAAGGTCACCAAACTTCCGGTCACGACAAGCCTCGCGTACTTCAATCCGGGCTGCGGTGCGGGTGAGTCCGCTGCGCTGACCCAGGAGGGCGACGAAGGGTTGCCCGGTACCCAACTGCTGCGGCTTGACGCCGAACGCGGCACGCTGGGGGCCAAGGTCAAGATCAACGGCCAGTTCACCTCGGCGGTGTCGACGCGGGACGGCTTCGTCGGCGGACTGAGCGACAGGCTCGCCGCAGTCGACACTGCGGGCCGGGTGCGGATGGTGGCGAGGAGCCGAGGCGTGCCGTTCGCGATCCGAGCGGACAAAGACGGCGGGCTCAACTTCCTGGAGGCGGATGGAACCGCCATGCGGGCACGTCGACAGGTCGGCAGCAGTGTCACCACTCTCGCCGAGGGTCCGATCGGCACGTTCGGTCTGGAGCGCGGCGACAGCGGTCGGGTGTTCCTGACCGGCACTCCGAAGACGGTGAAGCCGCTACCAGCAGCGGTACGCCGACTGAGCGTGCCAGTTCAGGCAGAGATCTCCACAAACGGCGACCTGGCCTTCGAGCGGACGATGACGGCCGAGGAGACCCTGCCCGGGTCGACAGTGTCAGTCGGCACCCGGGCACCTCTCCGGCTGGGTGCCCGAGCCATGAAGTCCGGCCATGAGCTCGCCTTCCGGGTGAACACTGTGGAGACGGCCCCCACGTCGGACAGTCCGGCCATCGGCGTGCCCCGACCGGCGTCGAGTGGCAGATCGCTGGGGTCCAGCGCAGTCGATGACGTACTGGAGCCGTACACGCCACAGGACCCGGACCCCTGGTGTTCGGTGCCGCGCAACGACATGGCCACGCTCGCCTACCATCCGCGCCCTCGTCAGATCGAGTGGGCCGTCGACTACGGCATCTTCGGAGCGTTGACCCAGAGCCGTCCCGCCAACTACCGGGGCTTCGGCCTGCCGGCCTACTCGCCCCAGGGGATGTTCCCGCCTCGGGCGCTTGCCGGCGGCGGCCATGTTGCTGCCCAGGTCATGCTCGGCATCCTGGCTCAGGAATCCAACCTCTGGCAGGCGTCCCAGACGGAGTCCGGCGAGTACGGCAACCCGCTGATCGGCAACTACTACGGCCGCCGCTACTACGACTCCGACACCAGCGACGACTGGCGGATCCACTGGGACGAGGCCGACTGCGGCTACGGCGTCAGCCAGGTGACCGACGGTATGCGCAAGGCCGGGAAGGAGAAGCCGGGCGAGACCGCCAGACCGGTCAACCACCAGCGGGCGATCGCCCTCGACTACGCGGCGAACATCTCCGCGGGCTTGCAGATCCTGCAGGACAAGTGGAACCAGACGTACAACGCAGGACTGAGGATCAACAACGCCGACCCGACCCGGATCGAGAACTGGTTCTTCGCCGCCTGGGCGTACAACAGTGGTTTCTACCCGGACAAGGGTGATGGCTCACCCTGGGGCGTGGGTTGGGGAAACAACCCCATCAACCCGCGGTACGACCCGACGCGACACCCGTTCCTGGACGTGCGGGACCCGCTCAACCCAGACGACAACGTGCCGGTCTTCAGCGACGCGGCGCATCCACAGGACTGGCCCTACCAGGAGAAGGTCATCGGGTGGGCTGCTCAGTCGATCGACACCGGCGATGACGGGGTTGGCTTCCGCACGGCGTTCTGGAACGGCGAACCGGTCGAGGCGCGGCTGCGGCGTTCCGCGGCCAAGCCACAGATCTGGATGTTCTGCGATTCCACCAACAATTGTGACCAGCTCCAGCGGGTGCAACCGAACGAGCCGGGCTTGGAGGGCGAGAAGCCGGGGCCCTGCCTCCACAAGAACAGCGCCGGCCAGTACGACCTGAAGTGCTGGTACCACAAACCCGTGACCTGGAAGAGCGATTGCGAGGAGACCTGCGGTTACGAGGGCATTCGGTACGATGTACCGGACAACTACTCCGAGCCGGCAGACGGTACGCACAATCCGCCACGGTGCACGGCCAGTCAACTGCCGTCCAACGCGATCGTGGTCGACTACGTTCTCTCCGGAACCAGCATGCCGCGGTGCGGTGGCGTCGGACCACGCAATGACGGGTCGGTGAAATTCGAGTTCGGCAGTGGCTGGCCGAACGAGTACACCGCGAAGATCGACCTTCACCAGGTGGACAACGGCTTCGGGGGTCATCACTGGTTCAGCAGGGCGCGCGGATCGACCAAGTTCCAGGTGATCGGTACGTGGAAACCGCCGTCGTCGTACTCCGGTTGGACCGGCATCTACGCCTACATCCCCATGACCGGGGCTCGGGTGAATGACGCGATCTACGAGGTCCAGACGGGTGACGGCCGGACCCGTCAGGTGCGGGTGGACCAGGATTACCACAAGGGCGGCTGGGTGTGGCTCGGCAACTTCAGCCTCCGCTCCGGCGCCAGCGTGAGGCTCGACTCTTTCAAGTCGGCACCGACCGAGAAGACCATCGGGTTCGACGCCGTGGCGTTCGTTCCCGGCGGCGGCTCATAAGGTGAGTGCCGCATCGGGCTGCTGCGAAAACGCAGCCCGATGCGGCACTCCGCACGGCGATGGAACGGCAGGATCAGTACTTGGACGTCCACCAGGTGCTGGGGCCCGCAGTGGCTTCCGCCCTCGCGAGAAGTCCGGCGTCGTTCACCATCTGGGTGTAATAGGCGTCAACGAAACCGCTGTACGACGTACGGACGCGACCGTCGGAGTAGTAGCTGCGGATGGTCGGGTAGTAGAAGTCCGACCCGACCCGAGCCCAGGCGGTGCGGCAGCGGGGACTGTACCGCAGCTCCAGGGTGATGCCGCTGGTGTTCGAGGCGACAGTCGTCGCATCGTCCGCGCAGTAGTGGTAGCACGACGTGCATCCGCTGTAGTAGATCTTGTAGGTGGCCGGGTTCTTCCCGTCGCACGTCGATCCGCAGCCGGCACTGGCCAGCTCCGCGTCCGGGATCATCGTGGCGGTGCTGGGGTCCAGATCCTGCGCCCTGATCGTGGTGGACGAGCTGTCCGGCGCCGACGGTGCCGACATCGCGGCCTGCGGGGCGACGACGGCACCCCCCAGGCAGATCAGCAGCGTGGCGCCCAGTCGGACGAGATTTCTCTTCAGCACGGTAGTTCCTCCAGTGTCGATGGAATGAGTGGAGGATCCAACCGCCGGCCATCAAGCCGTCACCAGCTCTCCACAGTCCGGTCAATCGCCCTGATGGCGCGACGCGACGCAGCGCGGACGATGCAGCGACGCCCGCCACGGCACCGGACGGCCGGCGCGTGCCGAGCCGCCGTGCGGTGTTCAGCCGCCGCGTCGACACCGGCACGGAAGCGCCCCGCGGGAAGTCCGGACGATGGCTGTACGCAGGCAATCCATCCCCTGAGGCCAGGGCTGTGTACCGCGCCGAGCCACTCGGGCACGAGGCCCTTAGCAGGCGTTCAGATTTCACTCAGATGATCTTGAGCGATGCTTGACGGACATCCAGGACCGACTATGCTGAGTCACAGCTTGCTACGGCAAATGCACCGAACGCAACACGGGGGCTCAATTGGAAATCTCGTTCTTAGGACCATTAACCGTCAAATCGGGATTAATGGTTCTACCTCTAGGTGGAGACCGGAATCGCAGACTTCTCGCCGCTCTCCTGATCGATGCCAACAAACCGGTACCGATCGACCGGCTCATCGACGTCCTGTGGGGAGAGCAGCCACCCAGCACCGCCCGCCAGCAGGTACAGAATCGGCTCGGCAAGCTCCGGCGCCTCTTCGGGCAGACGCATGCCCCACAGATCAACCGGGTCGGGCGGGGCTACTGCCTTGAAGTGCGCGAGCATCAGGTCGACGGGCTCACGTTCCGCAGGCTCTGCGCCGAAGCCGACCACGCTCAACGACTCGGGCAGTTCGAGCGCGCGGCCGGTAACCTCAAGGCGGCCCTCGGCCTCTGGCGGGGCTCCGCCCTGGAGGGCATCGATTCACCCGCCTTGAGCGCAGACGCTCTCCGTTGGGAGGAATCCAGACTCAGGGCCATCGAGACGTTGGTGGAGCTGGAGTTCAGCTGCGGCCGACACAGCGCCATCACCGCCGATCTGCGCACCTGGGTCCAGCGCTACCCCTATCACGAGGGTCTGCACTGCCGGCTCGCCGAGGCTCTGCACCTGAGGTCTCGCACGGGTGAGGCGCTGATGCTGCTGCACCAGTTGAAGATGCGGCTCGCCACCGAGCTGGGCATCAATCCGGGCACCTCGGTGCAGGAGATGCACCTTCGCCTGGTCGGCGCATCGCCCGACCCCGAGACGCCTCAGTCCAGCCGAGCAGTTGAAGCGCTCCGCCGGGCATTGACTGAAACGACACAGTCCCTGAAGGTGCTCACCAACGCCTTGGAGTGCCTCAACAACTGAGTTGTACGCACCTGACACGTGCAGGGGAGCGCACCGGTCGGTGCGCTCCCCTGCATGTGGACCTCTGCCCGACTCACCACCAAGCGGTGCAGGTCCAGCCTTCGCCCGGGCCGGTCGGGTCGAAACAGGCCTGCGCCTCCAGCCCTGCGTCATTGACCATGTTCGTGTACTCGGACGGGTAGAAGGCGCTCATCGACGTCCGCTGCGTGCCGTTGGTGTAGCGGCTGACCACCTTGAAGATCACGTCGCTCGCGGCGGTCTTCGCCCAAGCCGTACGACAACGAGGGCTGTAGCGCAGGCTGACGCTGCCGAAGGAGTTCGAGACGCTGTACTGGGTGATCGCGTCGTCAGCGCACTTGTAGTAGCTCGAGCCGTTGTAGTAGATCTTGAAGTAGGGATCCTTCCCGTCGCACGACGATCCGCAGCCGCTCGTGGCGAGCGTCGCCGCGTCGATCCGGGTGCCCTGCCCCGCCGCGATCACCGCCTCGACGTCGGATGCGGACGCGGGCTGGGCCGGCGCGGCCTGGGCCGGGGTGGGACCGGCGAGGAAGCTCAGGGCGAGAGCCGAGGCGAGGCCGGGGAGGAGCAACAGTCGCTTCATGGTTCTCCTGATCAGGTGACGGGGACAACGGCAGCCTGGCATCGGCCGTCATCGCGCTTCCATCGACCACTCATCAGTCCTGGGGAGTCATCATCAACGTCCTACTCGGGACGGTGAGCACAGCAAAACGCCGCCGCCGGCCGGACAGATCGTCCGGCCGGCGGCGGCGTGCGGTGTGGTCCTAGTTTCTTCCGCCAACTCCGGGACCGCCGGGGTTGTTTCCACCGGGGTTGCCGTCGTTGCGGGGGCAGAACGGATTGGTCAACGGGTCGCACGGCTGACCCGGCTGGCCGGGCTGACCGGGCTGGCCCGGGGGCGGCGGCGGTGGTGCCGCGGGCTCCTTGCCGTTGCCCTTGGTGACGTCGCCCTCGCCGGTGACGCTGGGCAGGGGAATCTCCTCCTGGCCCTTGAGCGCGGCGTTCATGTACTTCTCCCAGATGGGACCGGGCAGCGTCGAACCGCCGACGGGCTTGCCACTCGCGAGGCGGATCTGGGGCTTCTTGATATCCCGACTGCCCACCCAGACGGCCGTGGCGTTCTGCGGGGTGTACCCGACCGTCCACGCGTGCGCGTTGTCCTTGTCGTTCCACTCCCAGGTGCCCGTCTTCGCGGCGGCCTGACGGCCGTCTTCGAGCGAGAGATGGTTGGGGGCGGGGATCTGCTTGAGGACGCCGGTCACCTCATCGGTGATCTTCTTGTCGATCCGCTGCTCAGGCTTGATCCGCTCGCTGCCGACGACCTTCCACTTACCGGTGTCCTTGTCCTGCTGCTCCACCTTGATGACGAAGTGCGCCTTGATGTACTTGCCGTCGTTGGCGAAGGTGGCCATCGCGTTCGCGTGGTCGAACACGGTGAGCGGGTACTTGCCGAAACCGGTGTAGTTGTCGAAGGGGTTCTTCCCCTTCTTCGACAGGTCGTAGGCCTGCGGCGGGTTGACGTCCCACATGGTGGTGACGCCGGCCTTCCGGGCCATGTCGACGACCTTGTCGGCGCCGATGGTGTCGGCGACCCAGTAGAAGGGCACGTTGTACGACTGGATCGTCGACTCTTCGAGGGTGCAGTACTTGCCGCACTTGAGGTTGGTCCGGCCGGCGTTCCCGATCGGGTCCTTGGAACCCTCGGGCTTGTACGGCGTGGGGTCCCAGTGCGACTTGACGGAGATGCCGGCCTCGATCGCGGCGGCGAGGGTGTAGACCTTCATCGAGGAGCCCGGCGGGTGACCACCGACCAGGTCGCCGTTCTTGTCGATGTTCTTGCCGGCGTAGTCGAAGTCGGCGCCGCTGTCACCGCCGTAGTAGGCGAGCACGCGGCCCTTCTTCGGGTCGATCGAGACCACGGCCGCCATCAGGTTCTTGGGCTGGTCGTTGAGCTCCGAGCCCTTCTTCGACTGCATGGCGACGTTCTCGGCGGCCGTCTGGAGCTTCGGGTCGATGGTCGTGGTGATCCGGTAGCCGCCGTCCCGCAGCGCGTCGACACAGCTCGTCTTGCCCTCCGCGCCGGTGTCGGAGCAGAGGCCCATCGCGTCCATCTCCTGACGGACGTAGTTGATGACGTTGCCCCGGGGGGTGTCGACGCCGAAGCCGTTGCCGCCCTTCTTCGGTGGCAACACCTTCGGGTATTCGATCGGGGCGGCCGGGTCCAGCCACTTCTCCTTCTTCATCCCGTCGATCACGTAGTCCCACCGGGTCTTGGCGTCGGTCGGGTTGACCGCCGGGTCGTAACCCTTGTGGGTGTCGGTCGCAACGGGTTGCTTGATCAATGCGGCCAGGACCGCGCCCTCGGCGGGGGTCAGCTTGATCGCCGACTTGCCGAAGTACGTCTGTGCCGCCGCCTCGATGCCGTACGCACCGCGTCCGAAGTAGATGACGTTGAGGTAGTGCTGCATGATCTCCGGCTTGCTGTACGCGTCGTTCAGCTTGGAGGCGAGGATGGCCTCCTTCACCTTGCGGCCGTACGTGTCGTCCTGGAGATTCTCGAACGCGTTGCGGGCGTACTGCTGGGTGATCGTCGAGGCGCCCTGCTTGTCACCGTTGGAGACGTTGTTCCACGCGGCCCGGACGATGCCCTTGTAGTCGACGCCCGAGTGCCGGTAGAAGTTCCGGTCCTCGGCTGCCGCCACCGCGTGCTGCACGTGCTCCGGAATCTGGTTGATGGTGACGAAGGTGCGGTTCTCGCTGCCCAGCTTGGCGAGCGTGGTCTTGCCGTCCTTGGCGTACACGGTCGTGGACAGCGGCAGCGGCAACTCGTTGGGCATGACGACGTTCGTCGAGTAGTAGGTGAACCCGACCACACCGACGCCGGCGAGCATGATGAAGACGGCGAACCCGGCGATCAGCAGGTTCATCCGCTTGCGCTTCTTGGCCCGGGCCGCCGCGGCCGGGTCACCCGCGCCGCGACCACCTCGGCCACCGCGTCCGGGTCCGTTCGGTCCACCCGGACCGTTCGGACCGCCGGGACCACCGGGCCCGCCGGAGACTGGCGAGACGCTCGCCCGGGCGACCGCGGCACGGCCGCCCACCGACGCGGAGCCGACGCTGGCCCGGCCCGCCGAGGCGGCGCCGACGGCGGCGGTGCCGACCCGGGCCCGACCGGCGGGCGCTCCCGGCGCCGGGGACACCGGAACGGACGCCCGCCCGGCCCCGGCGCGACCGGTGGCCGCACCCGGCGCCGGCGACACGGGCACCGAGGCCCGCCCGCTGCGGCCGGGAGTGGCCGAGCCCACCGCCGCGGATCCGGCGGCGGCGCCGCCGGGCGGAGGCACGGAGGCCGAGCCGCCGACCGACGCACGACCGCCGGCGGCTCTCGGTGTCACCGAGGCTCGGCCGGGGGGCGCCGCGGGCTCCGCGGAAGACCAGCCGCCCGCGCGGGAGTCACCGCCGGGTCTGCGGTACGCGTCGTCCGCGCCCGGTCCGGGGTCACCGTCCGGGCCCGGGTACTGGGCCCGACCGCGCGCGGAGCTGGGATCGCCGTACGAGTTCATTCTTCACACCCTGCCGGTCGCGGTGGGGCGCGACAGCGCCGCCACCGGGTTGCCGTGAGTTGCTTCACCCGGAGCACCGGCACGGGGGTGCCGGTTCGCCAGGGTCATTGCCGAATCAATCGGGCCAATCGGACCAACGAGTGGTCGGCCGTCCCGGTTCATGTTCACAGCCCCGGAGCCGGTCGAACCCACTGAGATCACCGTTGCGCCTCTCGCCTCCGCCGACCCACGCCCTCGGCGGCCGCGGCGTCCTGCTCGTCAGCGCCAACACCGTCGCCGTCGCCGGTGAGACCCTCCCGACCGAGCAGGTACTGCTCGACGAGATGGTTCCAGTCACAGCCGAGGCACACCTCCACCACGAAGACCTGGAACTCACGTAGCGTCATCGCCAGCACGGGCAGCTCGGCGAGTGTCCGAGCCTGTCCGGCGGACTGCTTGAGTTCGTCCCCGTAAATGTAGTGGACCAGCGTCAGATTCTCGCTGCGACAGATGGGACAGCGCAGCTCGGTGGGCTCGCCGTGGAACCGTGCAGCGTTCTTCAGGTACGGCGACGCGTCACACACGTCGTACGTGCCGATGCGGCCGGCCATCAGCTCACGCAGCACTGCTCGCTTCTGAAGCGAGTAGTCGACGATCTGGCGCTGCGTACGCATGCGGAGAAGGGTACGCGGTCCGGCCCGGCGAGGCGACCACGGTCACGATGCGTGATGACAGCATCCCGGAACGGGGGTTTGTGCTGGCCGGCGGCAACGGCTAACGTGCGATGTATCGGTCCGATACATCGTGGCGGTTATCGCTCCGCGCCGGAGGGTAAAGAGAGGATGGCCAGTGCTCGAATTCGCCATCCTCGGCCTCCTGCAGGAGTCTCCGATGCACGGCTATGAGCTGCGCAAGGAGCTGACCGCCAAACTCGGTGCGATCCGGGCGGCGATCAGCTACGGCTCGCTCTACCCGACCCTGCGCAGGTTGCAGGCGGCGGGATGGATCACCGAAGCCGCCGAGACACCCGCCACCGCCGAGGAGGTTCCCGCGCTGACCAGCCGACGAGGTCGGGTGGTCTACAAAATCACCGCGGAGGGCAAGGAACGCTTCGCCCAGCTCATCGCACAGGCCGGCCCCGAGACGTACGACGACACGGGTTTCGGCGTGCACTTCGCGTTCTTCGCCCGGACCGACCAGGCGACCCGCCTGCGCATTCTGGAGGGTCGCCGCCGCAAGATCGAGGAACGTCGTGAAGGCCTTCGCGACGTGCTGGGCCGGGCGGCCGAGCGCCTCGACGCTTACACCTTGGAACTGCAGCGCCACGGCCTGGACGCCTGTGAGCGTGAGGTCCGCTGGCTGGAGGAGCTCATCGCCAACGAGCGCTCCGGCCGAGCCCCGACGGTCCCCCATCCGGGGACAGCCGGTGGCCGACGAGAAGACAACAGCCCGCCTCCACCTGGAGAGACCAGGAAAGAGCGGCCGTGACAGAAAAGAAGGAGGCAGACGCTATGGGCTCCGTCCGCGTCGCCATCGTCGGTGTGGGTAACTGCGCCTCGTCCCTGGTTCAGGGCGTCGAGTACTACCGCAACGCCGACCCGAACGACCGCGTCCCGGGTCTCATGCACGTCACCTTCGGCGACTACCACGTCTCTGACGTTCAGTTCGTCGCGGCGTTCGACGTCGACGCCAAGAAGGTGGGCATGGACCTCGCGGAGGCGATCGTCGCCAGCGAGAACAACACCATCAAGCTCTGCGACGTGCCGCCGACCGGCGTCACCGTGCAGCGCGGCCCGACCTTCGACGGTCTGGGCCAGTACTACCGCGAGATCGTCGAGGAGTCCGACGCCACCCCGGTCGACGTGGCCCAGGCGCTGCGCGACGCGCAGGTCGACGTCGTCGTCTCCTACCTGCCGGTCGGCTCCGAGCAGGCCGACAAGTTCTACGCTCAGGCCGCGATCGACGCCGGTTGCGCGTTCGTCAACGCCCTGCCGGTCTTCATCGCCTCCGACCCCGAGTGGGCGCAGAAGTTCACCGACGCGGGTCTGCCGATCGTCGGCGACGACATCAAGAGCCAGGTCGGTGCGACCATCGTGCACCGCGCGCTCGCGAAGCTCTTCGAGGACCGCGGTGTCGAGCTGCTGCGCACGTACCAGCTCAACTTCGGCGGCAACATGGACTTCATGAACATGCTGGAGCGCAACCGCCTGGTCTCGAAGAAGATCTCGAAGACCCAATCGGTCACTTCGCAGATCCCGCACGAGATGAGCAAGAGCGACGTGCACATCGGCCCGTCGGACCACGTGCCGTGGCTGGACGACCGCAAGTGGGCGTACATCCGCCTGGAGGGTCGCTCCTTCGGCGACACCCCGCTCAACGCCGAGCTCAAGCTCGAGGTGTGGGACTCGCCGAACTCCGCCGGTGTCATCATCGACGCCGTCCGGGCCGCGAAGATCGCGCTGGACCGCAAGATCGGCGGCCCGATCCTGTCGGCCTCGTCGTACTTCATGAAGTCCCCGCCGGTGCAGTACGCCGACCACGACGCCCACCAGGCCGTGGAGGAGTTCATCGCCGGCGAGGTCGAGCGCTGACGCGCTGATCACCAGCACCGCCGAAGGGCCGGGTCCGTGTGGACCCGGCCCTTCGGGCTTCATACCCGGGTACGCGTCCCGTGATCCTCAGCACCGCCCACGGGACCTCCGCAGCAGGTTCAGGACCAGGCGTGTCGCAGCGCGACCCCAGCCTCCAACTCCAGCAGCGTGACCTTGCGAGGCAGGCCGCCACCGAAGCCGACCAGCTTGCCGCCCGCGCCGACGATCCGGTGACACGGCACGAGCACGGGAACCGGGTTTCGGTTGCAGGCCACCCCCACCGCCCGGGCCCCGCCAGGGTCGCCGACCAGCCGAGCCACCTCGCCGTACGTCAGCGTCTGGCCGTACGGGATGCGGGTCATCTCCCGCCACACCGCCCGCTCGAACTCGGAGCCGCGCGGGGCCGACACGGGAACCGTGAACGCGGTCAGCTCGCCGGCGAAGTACGCCCGCAGCTCGGCCACGACCTGCCGGGACAGCGGATCGGCCGGCTCGTCGGTGGCCCCGTCCACCCGGCCGAAGTGGGCTCCGCAGACGCTCGTGCCGTCGGTGGCCACGGAGAACTCGCCGATCGGTGAGTCAAGCACGGTCCAGCGCACGAACCCATTGTCCCCGACGCGAAGCCGTCACCCCCACCCGCGCCGATCTTGCACTTTCTGTCGTCACCAAAGGTACGAACCACCACGTAACAACGACACAATGTGCAAGATCGGCGGGGCGGGGGCGGGCTCGGAACGTCAGGTTGGATGTTGCGCGGCGTCGATACCGTGCAGGTCATGGCCACGGGGACGCTCGTTTTCCTGATCATCGGCGGGGCCGGTGTCACGGTGCTGGCACTCGCCCTGCTCGGCAGCGAGTTGCTCCACTTCGGGCACCCCGACGTGGACGGGCCGATCTCCACCGAGGCGGTCGCCGGCTTCGCCGGAGCGTTCGGCTTCGGCGGGGCCATCGTCAACGAGCTGCTCGGCGCGCGTACCCCCGGAATGATCGCCGGCGCGGCGGCCGGCGGCCTGCTCGCGGCCGTGCCCACGGCGTGGCTGGCGTCCCGCTTCAGCCGGGCGGCGCGCAACATGCGCACCGACCCCACCCCCACCCGCGACGACCTGGTCGGCGCGCTCGGCCTGGTCGTCACGCCGGTGCCCCTCGACGGGTACGGCGAGGTGCGGGTACGCGTCGCCGGCCAGCCGGTCAAGCTCAACGCCCGCGCCGACCAGCCGATCCCGATCGGCGCGCAGGTCTTCGTCGTGCAGGCGCTGAGTGAGACCAGCGTGCACGTCGAGACCTACTGATTCCTTCTCGTAGACAGGACCCCCTCCATGCCCCTGTTGATAGCTGTCGTGGGCGCGGTCGTCCTCGCGCTCGTCCTGGTGTTGTTCGTGCTGTCCCGGATCAAGGTGGCCGGGCCGAACGAGGCGTTCATCGTCACGGGTCGCAAGGGCCGCACCACGCACACCGCGGACGGCGGCCGGTCGACCGACACCTCCGGGCAGAAGGTGGTGCTCGGCGCCTCGGTCTTCGTGCTCCCGGTGGTGCAGAAGCTCCAGTCGCTCGACCTGTCCAGCCGGCGGATCGACGTGGGCATCCGGGGCGCGGTCAGCAAGCAGGGCATCCGTGCCGACCTGCACGGAGTGGCGATCGTCAAGGTCGGCGGCACCGAGGACGCGATCCGCGCGGCCGCCCAACGGTTCCTGCACCAGCAGGACGAGATCGACAACTTCACCCGGGAGGTGCTGGCGGGGGCGCTGCGTTCGATCGTCGGTCGGCTCACCGTCGAGGAGGTCATCCGGGACCGGGCGGCGTTCGCCAGCGCCGTGGCCGAGGAGGCCGAGCACTCGATGACCAACCAGGGTCTGGTGCTCGACACGTTCCAGCTCCAGGACATCCTCGCCGAAGGCTCCTACCTGCAGGACCTGGGTCGGCCGGAGGCAGCCCGGGTACTCAAGGACGCGGCCATCGCCGAGGCGCGGGCCCGGCAGCAGGCTGAGCAGGAGCGCCTGCTCGCCGAGGAGGCCATCGCCGAGGCGAACCGCAACCTGGCCCTCAAGCAGGCCGGCATCCAGGCGGAGATCGACGCGGCGAAGGCCAAGTCGGCCGCGGCCGGGCCGCTCGCCCAGGCGGAACGGGACCAGGCGATCCTCTCCGAGCAGCAGAAGGTGGCCGAGCGCAACGCCGAGCTGAAGCAGCGCCAACTGGACACCGAGGTGCGCAAGCCGGCCGACGCCGCCCGGTACAAGGTGGAGCAGGAGGCCGAGGCGGCCCGCAACGCGGCGGTACTCAGCGCGGACGCACAGCGCCAGGCGGTCATCGCCGCCGCGCAGGCGTCCGCCGAGCAGGCGCGGCTCACCGGTGAGGGCGAGCGGGCCCGCCGTGCGGCACTGGCCGAGGCGAACGCGATCGAGGGCGCCAAGGAGGGTGAGGCCGAGCAGCGGCGGCGCTCCGCCATCGCCGAGGCGGTCGAGCGCGAGGGGCAGGCCGAGGCGGCGGCCATCCTGGCCAAGGGTGAGGCCGAGGCCGACGCGATGGCCCGCAAGGCCGAGGCGTTCGCCGCGTACGGCGAGGCTGCGGTGCTGGACCTCCTGGTCAAGGTGCTGCCGCAGGTCGTCGAGGCAGCCAGCGCTCCGATCGGGGCGATCGACAAGATGACGGTCATCTCCACCGAAGGCGCGTCGTCGCTGACCAAGTCGGTAGCCGGCAACGTGGCGCAGGGCTTGCAGCTCGGCAGCGACCTCACCGGCATCGACCTGGCCGGCCTGCTGGCCCGCCTCGGCTCAGCCTCGACGCCCGGCAACGGCAGCTCGACCGGCAAGGGCGCGGCAGTAGACGGAACAGCCGTAGAAACCCGCTAGCCCACGCTGCCCCCGCCCCGCGCCCCCGTCCCCGCGCCGCGCCGCCGCGCCCCCCACGCCGTCAATCTTGCACTTTCTGTCGCGACGAAAGAGGACAGTCCCCCTCATATCGACCACAGAAAGTGCAAGATCGGCGGGGTTCGGGGCGCGGAGCGCGGGGTTCGGGGCGCGGAGCGCGGGGTTCGGGGCGCG